>JAPLUI010000256.1:54031-74854 GCA_026397725.1 Verrucomicrobiota bacterium
AATCTGCGTAATCCCGTAATCCGTGGTGGTTTTGGGCCGTCATACCCCAACGCTTGTCGGAAGGAAGAGTGCCATGTCATTTTCCGGCATTGTCGGTCAATTCCGCGTCAATTCAAAGCTGAGGTCAGGAAGTCTGCATTTCACCCACGTACGGCCGCGCTGCGTCCCGGCGCCACGCCTCCGCATGCCACCGCGCCACCGGCCCGGCCCCATCAGGGTTTGGGCGGGCGGAGGCTGTTGCGTTTCATCAGGCGCTCGATCTGACCAGGCAACAGCGGTCCCTCAAAGACATACACTTCGTCGAGATCACCCTCGAAGGCGAACGCTTCGCGACCAAGGTTGCGACCCAGTGTGAGCGGGCGGGCCGCAGCCGAGGTGGTGTCGGTATCGATCCGCCGCTGACGACGGCCGGTGAGGGCTTCGAGCCGCCCGTCAACGTAGATCCGGACGTGGGTGGCGACATTGGCCTTGGGGCCGCCCAGATAGACGACGGCGAGGTGGTGCCAACGGCCGTCGCGAAGGTCGGTGGCACCGATCACGAAACCATCGCCGAATTCGACCCGCAGGGCACCAACCGTGCCTTGGCCAGGAGCCCGGTTCCAGGCGAGCTGCCATTTTCCGGCTGAGCGCTTGACGCCCCAGGCGAGGATGCCGTTGGGCATGGGAGTCGCGCTGGATTCGCCGGGTTGCAGCCGCAGCCAGCACGCGACGGTGCGCGGTTGGGAGCCGCCGACGCCGGGGTAATCGGAGCGGGCGAAGGTGCCCTGGCCATCGAAGTGAAGGGCGGAGCCGAAGGGACCGGCGAGCGTTTCCGGTGTCGCCGGACCTTTCCTCGCCAGCAGTTTGAGGCGGTGGCCACTGGCGGAATCGCTGGTGGTGTCGCCGTCCCAGGCATCAAACGACCAATGGACCGAGGGCGGGATTTTCGGGCTGCGCTGCTTGCGGCGTTCACCCGGATGGTCGGGGCGGAAGTTGATGGGAAGCATGCCGCCGGCGGCGAGGCGGACGGCTTCGCGCTGGCGGAGGATCTGCGGTGGATTGGCGGCGAGGCGAGCGGTGGCGGAGACCTCGACTGCACCTTCGAGCACATACAGGTCGGTTTCACGCGCGTCGCGCACCTCAACGGCGAAGGCGGTGCCGAGGTCGCGGATATAGGAAGAAGGGGTGTGGATGACAAATCCGCGGGCAGGCTCGGGAACCTGGGCGGAGGCGCGACCGGCAGCGAGGAGCGCTTTGTTGTCGGACTCGAGTTGCAGCCGGGCGGGGCCTTCGAGGGTTAGCTCGGCACCGGAATCGAAGGTGATCTCGGCCAGTCCGCTGTCGAGTTCCACCATCCCTTCGGCGAGTCGCAACCCTTGGGTGAGCGGGAACTGACCGAAACGTCCGCTGGCATCGTCAAGCGCAGTGATCACCGCATGGGTGATTTCCGCCTCCGGATCCGGCAAATTCTCGGCACCTCCCGGCAGCCCGACCGGCACCGGCTGGAGCCGCCATGCCAAGGTGGCGCCGAGCAAGACGGCGGCGGCCACGGCCGTGGCTGCGAGCCACCGGTGACGGCGGGCGGGTGCGGACGGCATGGATTCCTCAATGGCGAGCGGGGCGAATTCCTGCGCCAGCATGGCTTCAAAGAGCATGGTGCGAATGTAGGCGCGGCGTGCCTCGGGATCGGCACGCAGGGCGTCGTTGAGGAGGGTCAGGTCGCGCGGAGACGCATCGCCACTGACGAGTGCCTCAAGGATGGCGTCGATGGGGTCGCGGCAGGCTGCGGGGTGCGGGCTCGGGTTCATCGCGGGATCAGGTGCGGGCGGGGCCGGCGAGTTGACGTTCGATGCAGGTGCGGAGGACTCGCCGGATCCGCAGCAGCACCTGTTTGAGCGCGTCGCGGCTGCGGCCGAGGCGGCCGGAGATGGTGGCGAGACTTTCCCCGCTCTGGTAGTGAGCCAGCAGGATGGAGGCGTCGCCGGCGGGAAGTTTTTGCAGACAGACCTTGAGGGCGAGGTGGCGGTCCTCGAAATCAACGAGTTGCTCCTCGGCTTCGAGGGCGACGAGTTCGAGCACCTCGGGTTCCAGCGCGACCATGCCGGCGCGTTGGACGCGTTTGAGCTGGGCCATGGTTTGCCAGTACGCAATGCGGAACGCCCATGCCTTGAAATTCGAGCCGGGCGCGAATTCGGCGAGCTTCCGGCAAATCACGAGATTGGTTTCCTGCAAGATGTCCTGTGCCGCCACGCGATCCGGATGGAGCGTCAGGATATAGGCGTAGATCGCCGCCTGATGGCGGGTGATCAGGAGCACGAATTCCGATTCACTGAGTGGCTTGCGGGACATGGACTGCGCTCCACAGGATAGCACCAGAACCTCCGCGGTGAGGAAAAAAAATCGGGAACCCACCATGCCTGCGGATTGCTAGGGATGACCCTCCGCCGCTGTCTGCAACGAGGTTTTCAACCGCATGGCCGGGCAGTTCCGCGTGGCCAATTTCGGGCTTGAGTTTGCTGCCACGCCGGATTATGCTCGCGCCACATCCCATGGATCTGAAACCATTGCTACTATGCCTTTGCCTGTCACCGTGGCTCGTCGCGGCCGGGGCCGCCGCTCCCGCACCAGCGAATGCCGGGACCGCAACCCAGGCCTGGGCGCAGGTCCTGCGTGCTTTCTGGGCACAGGAATACGCGAGCACCCAGCGGGACCTGCAAAGCGGGCCGCGCTTCGAGCCCGGCAAGAACCCCTTAATCCACGACGAGCAGGCCTTGATTCTCACCACCGACCGCGACCCGCTGGGAGTCCAGCTCCGCCGCTCCGGCGCGCTGCTGGCAAACCTCGCCATGGCTCGCCCTGCCAGCACGGAGGAGCTGACCCTGATGGCCACCCAACTGGCGGCGCTGGCCACGCAGGCGGAGGCAGTCCGCAAGGCGGGCGATGACCAACGATCACGCGAATTGTATCTCGACCTCAGGGACCTGACCCGGAGGATCATGTTAGCCAACCCGTTGCTGGACTTCGAGAGCATCCTCTTCATGGGTTACATGAAGCCCGGCGGGGACTTCCACATGGTTGACCAGTATTGCGGCTGGAACGCCAGACCGGGCGGCGGAATCCATCTGCTCCATGACTTCAAGGGCACGCCGACGGTGACCAATGTGCTACAAAACTCGGTGGTGCGCAACGGCCGACTCACCGGCACCCGCTTGCAGGGTGGGGCTTTCCTCAGACCGGATCTCGCCTCTGATGGGAAGCGGATCGCCTTTGCCTGGAACAACCTCACCGACCAGGCCTATCACATCTTCACGGTCAATGTCGATGGCTCCATGCTCACCCAGCTAACCGACGGAGGCATCAACTGTGGCGGCCCGGCGCTCATGAACAGCAGTTACAACGACTTCGACCCCTGTTGGCTGCCCGGCGGAAGAATCGCCTTTCTGTCGGAGCGCAGGGGCGGCTATCTCCGCTGCAGCGCCGCCCGCCCGCTGATGACCTTCGCCCTCCATTCGATGAACCCCGACGGCACCGACATCATCCCCATCAGTTACCATGAGACTAACGAATGGAACCCCAGCGTGGACAACAACGGCAGGCTCGTTTACACCCGCTGGGACTATGTGGACCGCGACGACTGCATCGCCCACCACCTGTGGACCTGCTATCCGGACGGCCGCGACCCCCGCTCACCGCACGGCAACTACCCCTTGCCCCTGTCTTTTGAAGACCCGGACAAACGCGACGGCAGGCGGGCCAGACCCAACGGCGAGTGGAACATCCGCGCCATCCCGGGTTCCAGCAAGTATGTGGCGACGGCGTCCGGCCATCACGCGCATTCGTTCGGTGAGTTGGTCATGATCGACACCACGGTGCCGGATGACGGCGCCATGAGCCAGGTCAAGGGCATCACGGTCAACCGGAGCGACTGGCCGGACGCGGCCGGCGACTACGGCACGGCCTGGCCGCTGAGCGAGGACTACTACCTGGCCAACTTCCGGGAGGACCTCATCCTGCTCGATCGCTTCGGCAATCGCGAGCTGCTCTATCCGAAGTCACTGGTGCCGGGACCGGTGGACAAGTTGCTGCACCCGATGCCCCTCCGGCCGGGTCCGCCACCACCGGTGATTCCGACGGCCACCTGGCAGGGCGAGCGGGCGAGTGCGGACGCTCCCGAGGCAACCATCAGCGTGCTGGATGTTTATGCGGGCGACATGGCAATGCCAGCGGGCACCCGGATCAAATGGCTGAGGGTGATCCAGCTCATCCCCCAACTCCAACCGGTGATGAACCAGCCGAAAATCGGCTACGCCAGCGAGAGTCTGGTGAGAATGCCGCTCGGCATCGTCCCGGTGGAAGCCGACGGCAGCGTTCACTTCAAGGCCCCCGTGGGCCGGGAACTCTATTTTCAGTTGTTAGACGAGCGCGGGCTGGCCGTGCGCTCGATGCGCTCGGCGACCTATGTCCATGCCGGCGAGAAACTCAGTTGCGTGGGTTGCCACGAGTCCCGCTTTGCCAGTCCGAAGGTGACCTCGCTGGTGCCCATCGCCCTCGGGCGATCCCCCTCGAAGATCACGACCGAAACCGCCAGCGGCGCGGTGCCGTTCAACTGGCACCTGCTCGCCAAACCGGTGCTGCAGGAGAAGTGCGCGGCCTGCCATCTCAAGGCCGGCAAGGGGCCGGACATGTCCCACGCGAGTCTCGCCAAATATGTCTTTCACTATCCATTCTGGCCCAGTGGTTATGTGAACGGCGAGGTGGTGGCCAGTGGTTCGCGCACCGTCCCCGGCAAGTTCGGTGCCATGGCCTCACCGCTGCTCAAGTTCCTGGACGAGTCGCACTACGACGTGGCACTCACCCCGGACGAGTTCCGCCGGATCACCCTCTGGCTGGACTGCAATGGCAACGAACTGGGGGCCTACACCAAGGTCCCCGAGCAGACCCGCGGCGAGATCGTCTGGCCGGAGATCGATGTGGATCCGCGCGACCCGCTGGGGATGCAGCCACCGGCCTTGGCGACCCATCCTGAGCCACGCAGATGAGCGCGGCAAGCACGATGATGAGCACCCGGTCACGTTTGCCGATCACTTTGGCGCTACTTGCGGTTTGCCGCGCGGCGGGAAATCCCGCGGCAAGTGGCGGGCGTTGGAGTGCCAGCGTATAATGGCTCTCGGGCTTCGCGCCCGGTTGCAGCCGGGTCAGCTTGCCCAATCCTGTTGTTTTGGCGGACTGTGAAAAAAAATGAAAAAAAAGCTTGCGGATTGGGCCGCAAGCGACGAAAAACGTCCCGGACGATTGTGACTTGAATGATTCGAGTTCGTTGTCCCGAGAAGCCACCGATCCCTGACCGCCATGAAAACATCCCGCAATTCTTTCACCGCAGCACTTTCCCTGCCTTCAACTACCGGCAGGCACCGCCAGTCACTCGGGCTCAGCGGATTGCTGTCACTCGGCGTGCTGACCCTGCTCGGGTCTCAGAGCGCGATGGCAATTGTTTTGACTTGGACCAACACCGGCACCGACTTCAATACCAGCGGCAATTGGACGGGGACCACCATCCGCGTTCCAGACTCTCGCGACTCGGCGAAGTTCAGCGTGGACTCGGTGACGGATCCGAACCTCTCCTCCTCGGCCACGATCAAACAGTTGAGCTTTGGCGGGGGGGGTACGATCTCACCAGTTCCAACGGTTCCGTCAAATTGACGCTGACCAGCGTTGGTACCAACACGAACGATCAATCCGGGGCTGCCATCATCGCCTCGAACACAACGGGCACCAACACGATTTCCGCACCGCTGGTTCTGGGCGCGGCAGCGGGCTTGACCCAGACGTTCCGAGGGGTGGCTGGCTCGACAACGGTCATTTCCGGGGTGATCTCGGAGGCCAACTCCGGGGTGGAACTCCGCTACAGCGACGGCGGCGCATGGCAACTCAGTGGTGTGAACACTTACACCGGGGGAACCACGGTGGGTGTGGGGGGAATCCCAATCGACCTGCGCCTCGGGAATGAGAAGGTCTTCGGCAGCGGGAAGCTTACGTTCGAGACGACGCTGGCGACCGGGATGACCCTATCGACCGACAGCGTGGATCTGACTGGTTCCAGTGCGTTGGCCAATCCGGTGATCCTTGGGGGGGGTACCGCACAATCCGGCTTCACCGTGATGGGCGGCAACTCGATTGAGTTCGCCGGCTCCCTGGGCTTGAGCACCACGGCAGGTGGAGTCCGCGAGATCATCAACAACATCGGCGGCAGCGGCAAGCAGCTCACCCTCAGCGGCGAGGTGAGGCTGTCGGACAACCCCGGGCTGAACAGCACCTTGGACATCCTTGGCAGCGGCGCGACCTTGGTGAGTGGCAACATTACCAACGGTGTTGCAGTCGCACCGAAACTCACCTACAGCGGCGGCGGCAGCCTGACCTTGAGCGGCAATAACACCTATAGCGGCCTGACCACTGTCAACAGCGGCACCCTGCTCGTCAACGGTTCCAACACCGGCGCTGGCTTGGTGCTTGTGAACAGCTCTGGCAAGTTGGGCGGCACCGGCTCGATCACCGGCGCGGTGACGATCAATTCTGGCGGCACGCTGTCGCCGGGTGCTTCGATCGAAAGCTTGTCTGTCGCGGGAGCATTGTTACTCAAGACCGGTTCCACCTTCGAATACGAAGTCGATTCCAGCTTCTTGCCCGACGTTGGGGCGGACCTCCAGCAAGTCACGGGTCGCTTATCTCTGGGCAACATCGTGGGCAACGAAACCGTCAACCTGACCATGAACGATGTGGCGAACATCGACCGCGCCTTCCCGGCAGGCACCAAGTTCACGCTGATCAACTACGCCGGTACTTTTAACGGCGGGTTCTTCACCTACGCATCCACGCTCCTGACCGAGGGCGCACAGTTCACGGCCGGACTCAACACCTGGCAAATCAACTACGGTGCCGATAGCGGTGGTTCAAACTTTGCGGGTCAGTATGTTAGCGGTCATTTCATCAACCTCACGGCCATTCCCGAACCCGGCACTTTGCTCGCGCTCGGCTGTTTGGTCGGTTCCGGCGCATTCCTGCGGTCCCGGCGTCGTGGCGGGTTCGGAACGGCCCCGTGCGATGGTCCGAGCCTTGCTTGAGCGATGTGTTTGACTGGTGGTGTGCTTGGAGGGCCGGGACCAGCGCCCGGGTCTTCGTGGCGTTTGAAGGGGTGATACCCTGCCGGAAATGAAAATTGTCAGCTACCTTTCAAAGGTGCGGCGAGAGAAGCACCTCGAGTGGATGATATTCGACGCGTTCCTGGTCATCGTGCTCATCGTGCTTGGGTTTTCCGCCAAGCCCGCATACCGGGCGTTTCGCGAGCACCGGATCAACGCGAATCTCGCAGCGGCAACGACCGCTGCAAGCGATGAGGACTGGGGCACCGCACGTGACAAGGCACGCAGTGTCCTGGTGGCTCGCGGGCAGGATTTCGAGGCCTTTCGCATCTGGACCCGCGCCCTCGGCAAGCTCGGCACGCCAAGCACCTACTTGGCCCTTGCCGCAATCTTTACCGACCCGCGCGCCACCCGCGATGACCTGCTGGAAGCGCTGCGGGTGATGGCACTCCAAGCACCGCAAGCGGTGGCCCTGAGTGCCTATGCCAGCTTGCCGGTGGAATTTCGCGATCAGGCGGCCTTTCGCGCCGCCCTCACCCCGCTGCTCATTCAACGCGGCGAGATCGACCTCGCCGAGAGGTGTTTGCGCGAGGTGGCACAACCGGAGGACGAGCCCGCAGTCCGGCTGGCGTTGCTGCACGCGCTTTGCAGCCGGACGCAGGCCCCACGCGTGGCGGAAGCCAGGCGGATTTTAGCGGACTTGATTGCCGCCAAAGCCGACAAGGAAGCGCTGGCCGCCCTGTTGATCCTCGGCGCAACCCCCGGCGGCCTGGCACCGGACGAGGTACTGCCGGAACTCCCGGAATGGCTCAAGAACCAGCCGCAAGCGACGGCTCTGCACCACCTGCTCGGGATGAATCAGGCCCTCGAAGCCCGGCCGGAATCGGCGGAGCGTTTGTATGCAGGGGCCATCCGGCGGTTCCTGGCGAGCAACCCGGGAGAACTCGGCACTTGGCTGGTTAGCCACGGCCAAGCCGCACAGGCGGCCACGCTCTTGGAACAACCGGCAACAACCCGCGCGGATGCCTACCTCGCACGCCTGCACGCCCTGCAACGCCTGGATCAGACCGCCGAACTCATGGCCGCACTGGCGGCCCCTCCTGCCTCGGTCGATCTAATCGAATTCGAGATCATGCAGGCGAACGTAGCCGCAAAAAACGGTGACCTGATCGCCTCCGATGCCGCGTGGACACGAGCCCTCAACCACGCGGCTTTCGATACCAGTCGCAACCGCTGCCTCGAAATCGCCCGTGCGGCGGAAGCCTCCGGGGCGAAGGCGGCCGCCGAGAACGCATGGGTGGCCGCAGTCCGTTTGGGGTGGGGCCAAGTGCCGCCCTACGACGACCTGCTCCCGGTCTTCGCCTCGCTGCTGGCCAAAGGGCGCTCGGATGACCTGCTGGCGATGTTTCGGATGCTGTTGCGATTTGAGCCACGCAACCCCGAACTGCTCCACAATGCCTATTATATGGGCCTCATCCACGGCCTCCTGACGCCCAACCAAGTGACCACGGTGCTGGTGCCACTGGTCGAGCGACTGGACAAGCCGGTGTACCATTCGACGCTCATGTTAGCCGAGATGCTGGATGGGCGTCCTGCCGACGCCCTGGCCCGTCTGCCGAGGTTTCGCGACAGCACGGGCGTGGCACCGATGATGAAGGCCGCGCTGGAAGGCACCGCCCGGGTCCTGGTCGGCGAAACCGAGGCGGGAACCGCGTTGTTGAAGGAGGTCGTCTGGCACGGCTTCATGAGGCAGGAGTGCATCGTCTTCCGCAACCTGCTGGTGCAGTTCAAATCCTCCGGGTTGCCCATGCCGGAGCTGGTCAGCCCGAATGTCGAGGCCAATCCTGACCAAGTTCCTGCCTGGCGCAAGGCGGTCGAGCGGCTCGAGAAAGATCGGGCTGGCGAGGTCCTGCCCGCCCTGCCGACACCGCATATCCCGGGAGCTGACCGGCCCACCAAGCCTCCCGAAAACCCCTGATTGAGGTACCCATGCCCTTATTTCTTCAGGCTTGGCAGGGCCTGCTTGATGGACCAGGCATGTTGCTCCAGGGCCGCCCCGGCGGTCTCGCGCTCCACGCCGGTCAGGTCCTGGACGATGCGGATGGCGCGCTCCCGCAGCTTCGCATTGGTGGGCTCCACCTCGACCATCAGGTTTTCCACGACCTTGCCGAGTTGCACCATGGCCAGGGTGGTGAAGATGTTGAGCAGGAGCTTGGTGGCGGTGCCGGCCTTGAGGCGGGTCGAACCGGTTAGAATCTCGGGTCCGATGGCGGGCGCGATGACGAGTGTCGGCTGGCTGCCGCGGTTGAAGACGAGGTTGGGATTGAAGCAGACCAGGATGGTGGTGGCGCCCAGGTCCCGCGCCGCGTGCAGCGCGCCCCACACGAACGGCGTGCGCCCGCTCGCGGCAATGCCCAGCACCACATCCATGGCGGAAACCCCGAGCTCGCGCAGCTCCCGTGCGCCGCCCGCCAGATCGTCCTCCGCATCCTCCCGCGCGCCGTGCAGCGCCTGCTCGCCCCCGGCCACGATCGCCTGCGTCATCTCCGGCGGGACGCTGAAAGTGGGCGGGCATTCATAGGCGTCGAGCGCACCCAGCCGACCGCTCGTGCCGGCCCCGACGTAGATCAACCGACCGCCACCGCGCCAGGCCCGCACGATGAGTTGCACCGCCCGCGCGATTTTCTTCTCCTCGCGCAAGAGCGCCGCCGGCAGGGTGGCATCCTCAGCAAGCATGAGGCGGATGGCTGCCGCGATTGACATTCTATCCAGCGTGCGCGAGCGCGGATGGCGTTGCTCGGTGGGCGAGAGACCCTTGCTGCGGGGAATCAGAGCGGACGCCGCTGCCACGGGCGGACCGCCGTCGCTGGCGGGCCCCGCGGCCGGTGGATTCGCCGGCGGGCTGGGTGGCTGGCCATGCTGTTGCCGCGCGAGCTGCACGGCTCCCCAGGCCCCCTCCCGGGCTAACAATTCCACCCGCGCGCCGGGCCAGTCCGCCTTGATCCGGCGCCCGACCTCGCGGGCGAAGCCGGGCTGCTTTTGCAGGACGCTGCCGGTGAGCACAAACTCGATGCCGCAGCCCTTCCGCACCAGGCGGCGGGCGCAGGCGCTCGCGTTGTCCGCGAGCAGCGCGGCGGCCCCCGCCAGCACCTCCTTGGCAAGCTTGTCGCGTGCTGCGGCCGCCGCAAACACCTCGACGGCCAGGGCGGCAATCGCGGCCTTGTTGGCCCCACCGGCCCAGGCAATCAGCTCACCGGGCGACCCGAGTTGCAATACGCGCAGGAGGCGCCGCCCCAGCGCAGGCCACTTGCCTGTTAGATCCAGCGCCCGAAAGGCCGCCTGCATCGCCCGCAGCGCGATGTCGTAACCGCTGCCGCGGTCGCCTAGCAAGTGTCCCCAGCCGCCGGTCAGCACTGCCGCGCCTTGCACGCTCTGGCCATAGCACGAGGCGCCGGTGCCGCTGATGACGATGACGCGCACGCCGGGTGAAGTGTTAGGCTGGTCACCCGCCGCCGCGATCGCCGTCTCCAGATCGTTGCCGGCCCAGCAGGGGACCCCGGGCCAGACGCGGGCAGCGGCGGCGCGGATTCGCTCGCGGTCCGTCTCATCCAGGACCCCCGCCATGCCGATACCGAGCGCTGCCGGGCCGGGCATGCGGGTGGCGACGTGCTGCAGCAGGTCTAGCAATTGGGCCGCGCTCAGCAAGCGCAGGTTGGCCGGGGCGGTTCCTTCCAGCCGCTGTCGGCAGCGGCCCTCGGCGTCGGCGAGCAGCGCCACACTCTTGGTGGCACCCGCCTCGATCCCGAGGAACCATGGCGGTTGGCGGGAAGTGACATCTTTTGGCATACGGGCAAGGTCTAACGGAAATCAGCTCGGGCAAGTCCACCATGGCACCGCCCGCGAAGTGAAAGTAGCCCCGCCCCCGCACAATGCCACCGATAATTTCTAAGAACCTGCGGGTTGGCGGTTCCCATCAACATGCAGAACTCATTGATGTCAGGATGGGGTCCAAGGTTGGCGGGTTTGGCGATGTTGGGTTTGGCGGCCGGACTCCCGGCGCAGTCGTTGCGGGAAACCGGGGAGGTGGGGCGGGTGGCGGATGTGCAGGGCGTGGCCAGCGTGCGGGCCAAGGGCGGCAGCCGTTGGTCGCTGGCCGCAGCGGGCTTTGCGCTCAAGCCGGGGGATTGGGTGCGGACGGACGGGCGCGGGGCCAATGCGCTGCGGTTGCGGTTGGCCGGCGGCGGCGAGGCGAGCCTCGGGCCGGGAACCTTGGTCGAGGTGGCGGATGCCGGTTCGCTCGCGCTGGTGCGCGGAGAACTCGAGGTGGCCGCTGCGCCGGGAAAGGAGCGCGGGCTGACCGTGCTGCCAGTGGCCGGAAAGTCCCATGCGGTCCGCGACGGCGTGCGCTTGGTGTTGCGGCGTGCGGAGGGCAAGGACATTGAGGTGTTAGAAAAGGAGCCCAACTGGCTGCTGGGCTTCAAGGGGGCGGTGACCACCGAGTCGATGGGCTCGCTGCTGGCCAAGGTGGACGGCCGCAACACGCCACTGACCCTCGGCTATCACAAGGTGACGGTGGACCTCTGCGACCAGGTGGCGCGGACGGTGGTCGAGGAGTCGTTTGTGAACCATACCGACGGCACGCTGGAGGGGGTGTTTTATTTTCCCCTGCCGCAGGAGGCCTCGATCTCGGGTTTCGGGATGTGGATCAACGGCGAGTTGGTGGAAGCCGATGTCGTCGAGAAAGAGCGGGCTCGCGAGATCTACGAGACGATCCTGCGCGAACGGCGGGATCCTGGCTTGTTAGAATGGGCCGGCGGGAATCTCTTCAAGGCGCGGGTGTTTCCGATCACCCCGCATGCCGAGAAGCGGATCAAGATCACCTATACCCAGGTCTTGCCGCTGCGCCACGGCGGGTTCCGCTACCGCTACGCGTTGCAAAGCGAAATGCTGCGGCAACACCCGCTGCGCGAGTTGTCTATCAATGTCAGGGTGGCCTCGGCGTTGCCGATCTCCGCCGTCACCTGCGCGACCCACGCCGCGCGGATCTCCAAAACCCAACACGCGGCGCAGGCCGAGTTCACCGCGCAGGAATACTCGCCGCAAGCTGACTTCGAGTTGGATGTGGCGGTGGACGCCGCCGCCACGCCCGTGGTGCTGGTGCCCCATCGGCGCGGCGAGGATGGCTATTTCCTGGCGTTGGTGACTCCACCCGGCGGCGCGGGCGAGTGGACGCGGGAAACCGTGGCGGACGGAGCACCGCTGCATCTGGTGATTCTAGCCGATACCTCCGGCTCGATGGACGAGACGGCGCGGACCAATCAGGACGCGCTGATAGGAGCCTTGCTGTCGTCGTTAGGTGAGCGCGATTCGTTCGAGCTGGCCACTTGCGATAGTGGAATCCGCTGGGCTCCGGTTAGTGAATGGCCGGCGGGTGATGCGCGGGTGGCGGCGGCGCGGGACTTTGTGGCAGCGCGCGCCTCGCTCGGCTGGACCGATCTCGACCTGGCCTTTGCGGCAGTCTGCGAGCGGGTCCGGGTCACGCCGGGCACGCAGGTGATCTATATCGGTGATGGCGTGATCACCACCGGCGACGCCGATCCGGTGGCATTCGCCAATCGCCTGAAACGCCTCGGCGCGGGCAGCGGCGCGACCTTTCATGCGGTGGCACCCACGAGTCGTTATGAACCCGGCGTGCTTAAAGCCATCGCCGCCATCGGCGGCGGCTCGCTGCGGCGGGTCGGTGGCTCGGACACCGCGGCCACGGTGGCGCAGCGCCTGTTAGTGGAAATGGCGCGACCGGGCCTCCGCGAGATGCAGGTGGCGTTCGAGGGGCTGCGCACGGCGCGGGTCTATCCGCAGGAACTGCCGAACCTGCCCGACGGCGAACAACAGATCGTGCTCGGCCGCTATCTGCCGGATGGCGCGGCGCAGACGGGCAAGATCGTGGTCACCGGCATGCGCGACGGCAAACCCGTGACCTACTCCGCAGCGGTCACGCTGGCGGATGCGGAAACCGGCAATTCCTTCATTCCCCGCCTATGGGCGCGGATGCATCTCGATGAATTGTTAGAGCAAGGCAAGACGGCGGCGGTCAAGGACGAGATCATCGCGCTCTCGGAAGAATACAAGATCATGACGCCATACACCTCGTTGCTGGTGTTGGAGAGCGACGCCGACCGCGGGCGCTTTGCGGTGAAACAACGTTTTGCCATGCGCGACGGCGAGCGGTTCTTCGCGGATGGCCGCGACAACGCGCAGCAGGAATTGTTGGCCCAACAGATGCGTGCGGCGGGCTCGTGGCGAACCAACCTGCGGCGCGGCTATCTGCTGGACCTCAAGCACCTCGGGCGGGAGTATTTCCCGGAGTTCCAGAGCCAGCAATATGGCGCATTCGGCGGCGGCAGTGGCGGCGGCAGTGGCGGCGGCTTTGACTACGGCATTTCAAACCGATCAGGTGCCTTCGCGTCAGGGTCAATGAGTGAACGCCTGCTCAGCGTCAGCGAGTATGAACCACCTGTCATCTCGGGCGGGCTGCGGCGCAAGGCGGAGTCTTATGACGGTGATGAGGGGAATCTATATGCATGGAACATGCCGTCCGCCGTGTCAGCCCCAGCGAGTTCATTCCGCGAACCGCGCAACGAGGAGTCCTGGGCGGCCGATGGGCCGGTGGGCGGGGAGTCGGACGGACTGGAGCAGCGGGAGGCTTGGTCAGATCGTGAGGAAATGGGCGGCTTCGACCGGATTGATGATAACATCGCGGATGTTAGCAAGGCATATAAGATGAACTTCTCCGGGAAGCCGATGGCCTGGTCCGACGTTGCCTACGACGCAAGAAGTGATCGCGGCAATCGCGGGCTGTACTCGTTCGCGAGAAAAGGGCTGAGCGTTGATTCGAAGGCGCGGTTCGTCGGTGTCCCGCTGTCGATGAACTCTTATGGCGGGGGGCAATCCTCGTTAGGATATGCGGGTTACCATTGGCGCAATCGGGTGCTGGATTTGGGGTCGTTGTTTCCGGTGGCGATTGAGAAACCCGGACCCGTGATGCCGGACCGCGCGGCGGCCATCGAGCCGCATCCCTGGCCGGCGGAGGCGCTCGCGCTGGCCGATGGCTTGCTGCGCTGGAACAAGCTCGCGGCCGTGCGCGACGGCGGCGTGTCGCTCGAGCGCAAGGTGACGAGTTATGATAGCCGGCGGGGCGAGGTGACGGCGGTGGCTGGCACCGAGGCCTGGTTGTCCGGCCGGGCGTGGGCGGTGAAATCGTTTGGCGAACGGCAGAACACGCTGGTCGAGTGGTGGTTAGAACAGGGAAGCCGCGGTCGCATGGCGCTGGCGCTGGGCCTGGGCCGCAGCCGCCCGGAGAACGCCAAGGAGGACCGGACCGGCTATCCGGCTTTTCTAACCGACTACTCGCAGGTTTCACTGGCGGATTCACTCAGGCACCTGCAGCCGAGCGTCAAGGCGGCCGGCGAGGGTCGCATGGTCATGGAACTGGTGGCCCCCAATGACGACAGCAGCCGCAGCCGGTATCTGATCGACACCGCGCGGCAGGTCCTGCTGGAAGTGACCCGCAGCAAGGACGGCAAGCTAACATCCTCCGAGGTGTATTCCGACTTTGTGGAAGTGGCGGGCTGCTGGTGGGCGCAGCGGATCGAGTCTCTGAATGGCGAGGGCAAGCGCTCGATGCTGGTGGAAATGAAGGTGACGGCACCTAACGACAGAGAATTCCGCCGCGGCTTCGAGGCCATGCTCGGGCCGCGCGTGAATGTGCTCTTCATCGACGGCGAACTGCCCGCCGTGAATGCGGCGAAACTGGCCGCGCCCACCGGCAAGGAATCCCTGGAGAGTGCCTTCGCGCTGCTCAATCATTTTGCCGACAGCCAACAATGGGAGCGGGTCAACGAACACTTCGAGGCAATCCGCAAACACGCGGCAGGGAAACCGGGATTGCAGGTGCTGGAAATCCGCCTGCTCACCATGCAACGGCGCAACGAGGAGGCGCGAAAGCGCATCGTGGAGGCGGCCAAGAGATTGGCGACCGCGCGGCACGAACACGAGTTGTTCCTCGCCGACCGTTTGCGTGGCGAGGCGAATCCGGTGGCCAGTGCCGCGGAACAACATGACCTCTTGCAGCTCCTCAAGCCAATCTACGAACGCGCACCCAAACGTTTGCTGGCGCTGCGGGATTGGAACCAGGCCCTGGTTTCCTGCTATCAAGCCCTCAGCCGCCTCCCGGAAGCGGTGGAACTGGCAGGCAAGCTGGCCCGCGAATACGACTGGGACCCGAACGCGCAAACACAGTATGCCAATTTGTTAGGCAACTCCGGCGACACCGAGGCCGGCTTGGCCTGGCTGGCCACGCGGATCGCCAACCAAGACCATCGTTGGATCGCCAGCGAGGTCGCGAGTTTCAGAATGAGTTATATCAATCTGGCGGAATCGCAGAACCGGCTCGAGGACGTGCTGCGGGCCGCCGAGGCATGGATGCAGGACCAGGACAGTGAAGGTAGCGGCACCTGGCCATTCAGCCGCTGGCTCTCCGCGATGATCCGGCTCGGAAAAACCGACGCGGCCTACGCGCGGATCGACGAATGGCTCGCCGATGGCGTCGCGCGGCAAGGTGCGGCCCTCGAATTGCCGACGCGCAACCGTCTCGGGGCGGCCATCGAGGTTCTAAAAGGCAGAGCGCAGGGCGTGCAACCCAACGACATCCCGGAGCGCTTCCATCGCGGACTGGCCAAGGTCGTGCGAAAGTTTGCGCTCTCGGCCAAGGACGCCGCGTTCGCGGAGTCGATCATGAATGATTACCGTTTCACCAGGACCGAACGGGCGCGGTCCTTGCGGAAGCACTTCGCGCAAGTGTTGGAAAAACGCGCGGCCACGCTGGAGGTGACGGCGGTCAACCGGCTGTTAGGATGGGTCGGGACGAACGATCCGGCCGTCGCGCCGGAAGTTTGGGAGTCGGTGGTGCGCGATCTGACCAGCCGCTGGGAACGCGAGCGCGATGACGCGAAGCGGGATGCGCTGGCGGTCCCGATCGAGGGAATCCTGTCGGGGCATCTGGGTGCCGAGCGGTATTTGGAGTTCCTGCGCCGCAAGCTCAACGAGGCCCCGGATAAACGGCGGGGCGAATTTGCGGGTCGTTTGTTTGAGGCACTGCTGACCCAAGGGTGGGCGGCGGAAAAGGAAGCCGAGGCGTTTGCCTTGCTGCCTTCTATCGACTTCGTGCCAGCGGACAAGGACCGCGTGCAAGAGCTGCGGCGGGCGGGTGCGCTGATGCGCTTGAACGATTGGGTGTTGCGAACCCGGTGCGCGGCGGCGTGGGAAAAGCTCGAAGGCAAGGAGGATCTGAGCCGCACCGAATTGGCGGCCAGGCAGCAGGAGATCGTGCATGCCACGCGGGTTGCGCTGCTAGAGCGGCTGACCAACGAGCTGGCGGACCGCAAGGGCGAGGTCGCGGCGGCGATGCGGGCCTGGACGAATTGCGAACGTCTCTATCTGATGGCACTGCTGCACCAGGACGCCGGGAAAATCGCCGGTGAATGTTGGGAGTACCTCGGCGCCCAGGAGGCGTTTGCCGGCACTACCAGAGCCGACCGCCCGTGGCCGCAGACGGTCCTCATCGAGCGGCATCTGGCGACCCTCGAATATCTCGCCGCGCAACCGAAGGCCGACCCGGCGCTCGTGACGCAGTTGCTGGATTGGCTGGCACGCGGGATTGCCGCACAGCCGGACGAACCGGGGTGGAAGCAACACCTGTACCGCTTGCTGGTGGTGCTCGACCGGCCGGCCGAGTTGAAAGCCACGCTGACCGAATGGACGCGGCGGAACTCGGAAACGCGGAACTCGTGGCGAATCGCGCTGGGCTACCTGCACGCGGAGTTGGCCGAGATCGCGGAAGCCGTTAGAGACTTCGAGGCAGTGGAAAAGGATGATGAACTCGGGCCGGCTGAATACCGTGCGATGGCCAATTGGTACCTGGTGCTCAATCGCAAGGCGGATCGGATGCGTGCCGCCACCGCCGAATACGGGGCGATGGAGGAATGGTCGCTCGCCAACCGGATCCAACAGCACACCTATAAGATCGAGCGCGGGTTCAACAACGGGACGCCCGAGGATTTCGATCCGGCGGTGGTGGACATGTTGCGGGCGATTTTCCGCAAGGCGCAGAATCCCGGGCCGCATCTCTATCAGCTTGGCTCGCTCTATCGCTATACCAAGGATTTCCGGCTGTTGGAGTGCCTGTCCGATGGCGTGCCCGGCAACAGCGCCGGGCAGATCTATTCGTTTCTCGGCAGCCTCAACAGCGTGTTGCAGTATGTGAACGACGAAGCCGTTTGCGACCAGATCCTCGCGCGGCTGAATGAGGTGCGCAAGGGCGTGAAAACGCGGGTGGACGCCCGTGGCCTGGACTTCCTCGAGTTGTTGGTGCGCCGCAAGGCCGCCGAGGTTCTCAACCAACCCGGCCAGCAGGTGCCCCTGGCGCTGGCGGCCATGCAGCGGGCCTTTGCCGGCGACGAATGGGGCCTCGGTGAGCGCCGTCTGATGGCACAACTGTTAGCCGGGCTGGGATCGATCTCACAGGAACCGCTGGCGGCGGAACAACGCCACGAGTTGCAGGCGCTCTATCAGGCGTCCGCAGCAGGCACGGCGGACCGCCTGCACATCGGCGCAGCCTGGGCCGGAATCCTCCGCGGCTACGGCCAGGCCGCGAAGGCGGTGGATCTGCTAGGGGCCGCGCTGCAGGAGTATCGGGCAACCCAAGGCGGCAACCTGACCCTCGAGGCGCAGGCACCCTTCGACCAATGGCTCGGTTACCATGAGGCCGACCGCCACTTTGCGTTAGGCGAGCAGGCGATCGCCGCCGCGCTGGAGATGAAGGTGCTCGAATCAGTTAGGCAATGGCTGGTGGAGCGGCAATACCGACTATACAACAACACGCTCGCGGCGGGCGGGACGGTGTCTCTCGGGCAGGGCCGCGAGTTGTTCGATCTCGCCAGGCAGCGACTGGCGGACGAACTCCGCACGCCCCAGCACACGCATCGGGGCCAGTTGTGCGGAATTCTCATCGAGTTGTATCGGACGGCCCACAACCAGGCCAAGTTGAAGGAGGTGGCCCCGGCGCTGGTTGAGTTCGCTGACGGCCCGTTTGACCAGCGGGTGCCATTCCAAACTCCGAACTACCAGAACCTCGTGCAGCAGTTGGGCTCGGCCCTGCGGGAAATCGCCGGGGACCGCGCGGCCCTGGCCTTCCTGATCAGCCGCTGCGAGCGGGAACCGGAATCGTTCCGCGCGACCGGCCAGGGCGGCTGGAGCCGCTATGGCTATCAAATCGCCGAATACCGCTCCCGGGTCAAGGACTTGGGCGACCTCGAAGCCCGACTGCTGAAGCTCGTGCTCGCCGAACTCCACCGCGACCTCGAGACGGGCAATTACTCCAACCGCTACTTGTACCATGACGATCACTCGTATTTCTGGAGCGAGAAGCGGGCGGATTTCCTCGCGCTGGCGCTGGTGGTGTTGGAGGAAAAGCGCAAATCGCTGGTGGTGGTGAAATTCGTGGCGGGCTATCTGTTCGACGGGCTCGAGGCGCACGCCGAAGCACTCGAGGCACTCACCTCGGCCTACACGCGGAAGCTGCTCGATGAGGGCGGCATCAGCCAGTTGGCGGGCTTTCTCGAACGCCTGACCCGGGATGGGGAAGCGGTGGCCTATCTCGCGGAGGTGGTGGCGATGAGTCCCGCGAATGCCGATTACCGCCGGCGGCTGGTCGGTTCGTTAGGCCGCTCCGGGCAGCGGGACAAGGCACTGGCCGCAGTGGACGAGGCGGTCGCCTGCTTCAAGGCCAAGCACGCCTGGAACGAGGGCAATCTGGCAGCGCTGGCCCAAGGCTGCCATGAAGGCAAACTCTGGGATCGCGGCGTCGAGTTATATGATGAATTGATTCCCCTGCACCAGCGGACCCAGCCCAAGCGCGGGATCGGCAATGGCACCTTGTCGGCATATTACACCCGGCTTTCGGAATGCCATGCCGGGCTTGGCAACACGGCCAAGGCCGTCGAGGCGGCGGCCGGCGCCATCGTGAGCTGGGGGCCGCGCCACGACCAACGCACGCAGGCCCTGAGCGTGCTGCGCAACGTGTTGGAGCAGGCGCAGGATCTTGATGGGTACGTGGCCCTGCTGGACCAGGAGGTCGCGGCGAGCGGACTGGAGAATCCGATTGTGCGCAAGGCGTTGGGCGAGGTGTTTGTCGCACGCAAGGAGTACCCCAAGGCCATCCTCAACCTGCGGCGGGCGGTGGATACCCAGCCGGACGACGCGGACTCGCACAAGTTGTTAGTTGCCGCCTATGACGCCAGCCAGGATGCGGCAGGCGCGCTGCGCCAGTTGCTAGAGACAGTGCGCCTGTCGCCCCGCAGCCTCGAACTGTTCAAGGACCTCGGCAACCGCCTCGAAAAAGCCGGCCGCGCCGACGAGGCCGAGCGCGCCCGCACCGGCCTGGTCGAGGCCATGCCTAACGAAAGCGAAGGCCATGCCATGCTGGCGGACATTCGCCAAAGCCAGGACCGCTGGCCGGAAGCGATCACCGAATGGCAACGCGTGGCCGGGATCCGCTCGCTTGAACCGACGGGCCTGCTGAATCTCGCCAAAGCGCAGGCCCACGAAAAACAGTGGGCTGCGGCCAGGGCCAGCGCGAAGAAACTGTTAGCCAAGGAGTGGCCGTCACGCTTCGGCGATGTGTCTGCCGAGGCGGCCGGCATCCTCAAGGCGGCGGATGCCCAGTAGCGCCGACCTTGAACCGGCCCTGGGATGCTGGAGAAGATCCCGTTTTCGATGTCTTGGATTTCACGGAGCGTGGGCGTCCCGCCCACATTTGCCAATGAGCCGAGAAAGCACGAGCGCCGCAGCCCCCCAACCTTGCTCATCCCATTGTCTCTGCGGCGGCCAATAATTCCGCCCAATCCGCGGTTGCCATCTCCATCTTAGCACCAGCACCCGGCACGCGCTGTGGGTGTGGAACGAGGACTAACGTGGGCGCAATATGGAGCGCGTGCATTCTGCACGCTGACGGCCAGCGGACAGGTTGTCCGCTGGCTCGAAAGAGGCGACAGCATGTCGCCTCGCCGACAGCCGACAACATGTCGGCGCTCCTCACTTGAGGTGCCATCGGAGCCAAGTGACTCGGGAGGAGTTCAACTGCGGATTGCGGATCACGCTGATGTTCTGGATTTGATTAGACGAGCGCCCTTCCAAAAACCTGATGCGTGGCAGTATGGGACGCGTTTCCGGTTTGAACGCGGGTTGAAGGTCGAATGTTGTGGGTGGCAAGTCGCGGGTTGGGTTTCCAATCCCAACGGGATTGCATCCCTCAGCCCAGGGTTGGCTCGCAGGCTACCCTGGGATGGTTAGTCCAAGGCGGCTCGGCCGCGGGCCGCCCACTTGTCCGCCCGCATGGGCGGCACGCGGGTGCGGCAAATGACAGAAGAAAAGCGCGGAGCGGTGGCAATTCCCTGGCGGTTTCACCCGCTTGGGCAGTTAGGGCGCGGCGAGGCCGCCACGCCCTACCGCTTCGGTTAGGGCGGGGCGGTAGGGTCGGACGGCCCCGGCCGACCCACTTGTCCGCCCGGATGGGCGGTGCTGATGCGCGGCGCATGGGACCGTTCATGAGATGTTTCACCCGCAGGGTCAGTTAGGGCGCGGCGAGGCCGCC
>JAPLUI010000362.1 GCA_026397725.1 Verrucomicrobiota bacterium
GCCGGCACGACTTACGACCAGCTCGACGTCACCGGCACCGTGAACCTCGGCGGCGCGGATCTGATCGTGAGGCTGGCCAGCGGCTACCGGCCGCTCGGCACGCCGACGTTCATCCTCATCAACAATGACGGGACCGACGCCGTCACCGGCACGTTCAACGGGCTGGCCGATGGAGCCAAGGTCACCGATGAGGCCGACGCCGTGAACTTCATCATCGACTATCACGGGGGGACCGGCAACGATGTGGTCATCACCGTGGTGAAGGTCAACGCCACGGGAGTGACCAGCGTGTGGGATGGCGGCGATGCCGCCAACACCAACTGGACCGACAGCGACAACTGGAACCCTAACGGCGTCCCGGTGGCCGGCAACAGCCTGACCTTTCCGGCGGGCCTCGCGGCAGCGGACCGGCTGATGAATAACAACTTCGCCAACGGCACCAGCTTTCACACCTTGACCTTCGCCGACAGCGGCTATCAGGTTTCCGGCAACCAACTGGTGCCCACCGGCGGGATCACTGCCACTTCCGGCACCGGCACCACGACGTTCTCCAATCTTGTCTCGCCCTTCGTCAGCCAGACGTTCAGCGCCCCCAACGGCGGTGGCCTCGTCTTCGACGGCAACCTCTCGATGGGCTCCGCTTCCCCCACCCTCACGCTGGCGGCGGACCATGCCAGCAGTTACGTCTGGGTGAATGGCGACCTCGCGGGAACTTCTCCCAATGCCGCAGTGGTGATCGCGGGATCTGTTAATTTCAATGGCGCCAAGAGTTTCACGGCGCCGCTCACGATCAACGCAGGAGCCAGCCTCACCATCGACAACGCCAGTGCTCTTGGCAGCGTGGCGGGTACCACCACGGTGAACGGCACTTTGATTCTTCGAGCGCCGTCCGGCTTGTCGCTGGCCGAAAATCTCCATCTGAATGGAAGGATATTGAGTGCTGAGGGAGTGAACGCGCTGACTGGAAACATCTTCCTGGATTCGGATTCAACCCTCCAGGCCATCTCGCAATCTCTGACGGCCAGCGGGGTCATCAGCGGTCCCGGCCACTTGACGAATTACAAGGAGCTCACCCTGTCCGGCGCTGCTCCAAACTCCTGGAGCGGTGGCATCAGGATCTATGACATGCTCCAACTGCAGAAGCCTGCCGGAGTATGCGCGCTGCCGGCCGGGCTGACCGCCATTGACGTGGCGGGCGAACTCAGGCTGCTGAACTCAAACCAAATTGACGACGCCGCCAGCGTGAATGTGAATTACGGGCTGTTCAACCTGAATGACCAGGCGGAGACCATCGCCAATCTCACGCTGCTGGGATGGGGTGAGGTGCGGATGGGAACCTCAGGGGAACTGACCCTAACGGGTGACCTGACGAAGAACGACACGATTTTTACGGCCGCAGTGAACGGCGGCACGCTCACCGTGACTTCAGCGGAGTCGGTATGGTCGGTGCCGGATGGCGAACTGACCGTGAACTCCAGGGTGAAAGACGGCGCTGGCGGTTACGCAGGCATTCGGAAGACCGGCGCGGGACTGCTGACGCTCGCGGCCGACAGTGACAACTATTATGCGGGCATGCAGATCGAGGCCGGCACGGTACGGGTGGCCGGGGGCTATCAAGGCATGAGCTTTCACCTCGACGGAGCCACCGCGAGGTTTGAGGGCTCCGGGGACGCCGTTACGTCTCGCCTCTTCGTCGAGTCTGGCGGGGGGACCATCGCCCCGGGAGTAGCGGGCGTGGGCAGGTTCTCCTGTTACAGCATGTACCTGGACCCGGCAGCGACCTTTGAGGTGGAACTGCAGACCCCCGTGGCCGGGACCGGTTACGATCAGGTGGGGTTCGAGAACGACATGCGCCTGGACGGGGCAACGCTGACCATTGCGGTGCTCGGCGGCTTTGCGGCCGTGCCGGGTGACAGTTTTGTCATCATTGACAAGCTGGGGGTGGGCCCGGGAAGTGACGGCACTTTCGCCGGACTTCCCGAAGGTTCGGTGTTCACCGTTGGTGGCAAGAGCTTCCACCTCACCTATCACAGCGCGATCGGCAACGACGTGGTGCTGACCTATCTCATTCCGTCGTCGGGAGTGACGAAGACATGGAGCGGCGGCGGCACGAATGCCAATTGGAGCACCGGGGCCAACTGGGTCGGTGGCCTGGCCCCGGCCGCCGGCGACGCCCTGGTCTTTCCCGCCGCCGCGCTCCAGAAAGCCAACACCAACAACTTCCCCGCCGGCACCACCTTCCATTCGATCACCATCATGGCCGCGGGTTATACCCTGGCCGGCAATCAGGTCTCGTTGAACGCGGGCCTTGCGGCCACCCACGGCGTGAGCGCGAGTTCCACCGTCGCGTTGCCGTTCAAGACGGTCCTGGCACAGTCGGTGACTTCCGACGGGGGACTTGTTCTAACCGGAGTGATCGACACCAATGCCAAGTTGCTCACCTTCGCCAAGACCGGAGCGGGCAACCTGGTCGTCAATGGCGTGATTGCCGGCGACGGCGGGCTGGAGAAAACCGGCAGCGGCTCGCTGTTCCTCAATGCGGTTAATACCTACGCGGGCACGACCAGAATCCGCGAAGGCATCGTTGACATTCAGACCGCCACCTCGCTTGGCAGCACCGCCGGAGAAACCAGGGTGGACGCCGCCGGCACGCTCGTGCTCAGTGCCAATTTCTCGATCAATGTTGGCGATGAGCACTTGGTGCTGGACGGAACTCTGCAAGCAAGCGGTACTGCGCCGTTCCATTCGTGGGGCGGGTCCGTGTATGATTGGAGCGGTGATGTTACGGTCATCCGGTGTGAGGTCCCCCTCACCCTCAGCGGTGGGTGGTTTGCCGGGCATTGCACGAAAACCGGGAGTGCCACCCTGCAGTTGTCCGGCGACGGCTTTCCAATTACGGGCGCCGGCCTCACGGTCAACGAGGGCATGGTGGAACTGGCGCTGGCGGCCAATGTGTCACTGTCGAGCCCATTCATCGTTGGCGACGGGAGCGGAACCGATACCCTCCGCTTGCTCAAGCCGGAACAACTCAGCGATGCCGCAGCGGTCACGCTCATCGGCGGGGTGCTGGATCTCAACGGGCAGAGTGAAACCATCGCGTCGCTCACCTCGACGGGCGGCACCGTGCTGCAAAGCGGCCTGCCCTATCTGGTCGTTAGAGAGAGCCTGACGACCCTGGCCAGTGCCGCGCCGACCACTCTAGGACGGCGCGTCGCCCACGGTGGTGCTGCGCAAGGAGGGCGCAGGACGCGTCGTCTTCGCCGACAACACGATCATCCCCTTCATCATCGTGGCCGCAGGCACGGCCCGCTTTAGCGATACCAGCATTTCGGAAGTCACCCTCGACGGTGGCACCGTGGATGGCACCGGGAGCATCGGACGCCTGATGAGTCTGGCTGGCGGCGGCACGGTCGCGCCGGGCACCAGCGTCGGCCGCCTGACCTGCACCGAGGTGGCCTGGAATGTGGCGACTAAGTTCGTGCCGGAGCTGCTGACGCCGGTCACGCCGGGCAAGACCCACGATCAGCTCAAGGTCAACGGTCCGGTCGAACTCGGTGGCGCGGCCCTCAGGGTGGTCACGCTGGCCGGTTTCACCAACGTCACGGGCAACGCGTATGTCATCATCGACAATGACGGGACCGATGCCGTGTCCGGCACTTTCGCCGGCCTGCCGCAGGGCGCGGTCGTCGATATCGGGACGGCGGCCTTCACCATCTCATACGCGGGCGGCACCGGCAACGATGTGGTGCTCACCCAGGTTCCCCCCTTGCGGGTGCTCAGCACCACGGTGGTCCGCGGCACCGGTTCCAATGCCGGCCACTACGTCATCGGGCTCGCCGGCACCGGCATTCCCCGCGCGACCTATCAACTCGAGACCAGCCCGGACCTGATTCGCTGGACGGCCACCCAGACCACCACCGCCTCGCATGCCGGCACCTGGACGTTCACCGACACCAGCCGCTTGCTAACCGAGCCGAGATACTTCCTGCGGGTGGGCCTGCATTGATAATAGCCATAGCCGATCCAAGAAACTCCTTGCCATTGCGGAACGGTCGGGCACTCTCTAGGGCAAGGACTTTCCCAGCAGTCGGAAAGCCCGGTCAAACACACCATGAAACCGCACCTTGCCTGTACTTTGCTCCCGCTGTTGCTGGGAGACACCGCCGCCGCCTATCGCACCTGGGATGGCGGGGATGTGGTCAACAACAACTGGACGGATGCGCACAATTGGGCCTCCGACATCGCGCCGG
>JAPLUI010000148.1 GCA_026397725.1 Verrucomicrobiota bacterium
CCGCCCCGGCCGATTTCCGCCGGGAGAACCCCGTCGCCCCGCCCCGGATCGCCTCCGCCCGCCCGAGAACGGCGCTGTTGCGGCGTCGGGGCCCAAGGGGGTGCCTTGGTTTCTCCTCCGCCCCGCTTAAACCCCTCCCAATCCCAGCCCCCGAAAATCCGGCTTCCTGCCAGTCACTTTCCCCGGCAGACGCCCCGCGCCAATTGCTCCCAACGAATGCCCGTCTCGACCATCAAACCCGTCCTCTTCGTGCTTGGGCTGACTCTGACGGTGCCCTTCACCCTCCGGGCGGAAGATGCAGCGGGTGACGAAGTGGTCAAGATGGAGCCCTTCAATGTCACGGCCTACGGCGGAAAGATCCCCATCGTTGATGGCTTTACCGGCAAGGATTATACGGGGAACAACGACGTCGTCTTCAATTTTGCCGGCTCCTTCAACCGACTGCTGCTCGGTTATCATCCTAAATCCCGCAGTTGAAGTTTAGGGAGCCAGTTTTGGGAGCCAGTCGTCTGGGCTGAGCGGGTTATTCCAGCACAAATAGCGTTCGAAGGTTTGCTGCGAGTTCAACTGCGGCGCAGTTGAGGCGAGCCAGCGTTGGAGCGTTGGAGCCTTTGGTAAGCGCGACTTAGGGCACTCCACCAGTCCTCGCCGACACTCAACTTGAGGGTCTTCTGTCGGCCGCTCTCGACGAGTTTGGCGGGGATGACCAACAGTTCGTCGCGGCTGGTGATTGCCTCGTGGTGGTGACCTTCGCCTTGGAGCACGCGGGTGAACAGGCTCCACAGGTTGTAGGTGAGCAACAGCACGCGCGCGGCGCACTCCGTCACCACGCCTTTGCCGCTACAGAAGCCGGCGAAGCCCCACTGGTTCTTCAGTTCGTCGAAGACGTTCTCCGCGTCGCCACGTTTGCGGTAAGTTAGCACCACTTGGGCGGGCGGGGCATCCGCGGCGGTCAGGTTGGTCACGTAGGCGCAGAACTCCTCCTGGTCCTGGCTCCAGAACACGTCCTGCGGTGAGGGGTTGGCGGGTTTGAGCGTGCGAGTGACGATCACACGGCGCTCGCAACTCCAGCCGTCGAGCCGCACGCGGGTCTCGGCGTACTGTTCGAAGCCGATCCGTGGCTGGCCGTCCCACTGCGGCCACGGGATGCGGGCGATGGCGCGGCGCACGTTCGCGGTCAGTTTCAGTTTGAACAGATAGCGGGGGCGCGCGACGCCCGGCGTCTCGTGCCAGGCCATGATCTTTTCCTGCGCGAAGCCGATGTCGCCACGATTCAACTGCAGGCGCGGCGGCACGTCGGGGTGGCTCCAAACCCGCTCCATCGCTTCGATCCAGTGGCTGGCGCTGACTGTGTTACCCGGCCGCCATTCCATGTGCAGGGCCAACCGGGTGCCCGCGACCACGCACAGGAGCGGATGGTGGCTGCCCCGGCCAGGCTTGTGCGGGTTGTAGCCCACCGCGACGTCGTCTTGGTGGCCGTAGCGGGTGTTCACCGTGGAGTCCCAGTCGGCGACGAAGGCCGACGGCAACGCGGCGTAAAGATCACGTTCGCTCCACCGCAGCCAGGTGCGCGCCTCGGGCCGGGGCACTTTGGCGAGCATCCGGCCAAACGCATCCTCGCCGCACAGCCGGCCTTTTTTCATCCCGAGGATCACCGCCACCGCCCTATCATCCTGCACGCGCCGCGCGTGCGCAAACCGGCGACCGCCCATCAGGCAGTTGAACATGAAGGCCTGCAACACATCGGCCACCGGCGTCGCGTTCGGGCTGGTGCGCGCCCGCGGAAAGCGCCGCGCCAAATCCGCCACGAGACCGAGTTTCTCGAGATAGTAGCTCCACGCGGCCGCGCCGCCGTAGGGCGTGAGCCGCTCGTGCGTCGCCTCCACTCCGAGCGTGCCGCCGGCGCACGCGAACTGAAATTGCCCCTCCGCTTCACCCGCCGGGTGAAGCTCCACCACCTGTGTTGTCTGACTTGTCATGATTCGTTCCCAATGACTTGCGCGCCTCCTGCCAAGTCTCAACTGCGGGCGATAGGATGAACTGACCGGCAAGCGCTATACGTTTCTGGCCGATCCCGACGGGCTGCCGATTGAGCTATATGAGGCTTGACCCGGACACTGAGTCGGCGGGGCACGAAGGGTGGGCTGTGCCACGCGTGGAATGTGCCGCGATCGAGCCGCTTCGCCGCGACAGGCCATGGCCGGGCTGCCGGCAAGAAACTGAGAGGCACCCGCCGGAAGATCCATCTTGCGCGGTGGTGGGCCCGTTGCTTGTCTGCGTTTCACCTTAAACAGGAGACAAACAATGCAAGTAAGCTTCTATGGCCACGTTCGCCAATATCATAACGTCCGGAAGGAAATAGACGCCAACATCCAGCGGGTGCTGGAAAGCGGCGAGTACGTCCACGGGCCGATGAACAAGCAGTTCGAGGCGGAGTTCGCCGCGTTCTCC
>JAPLUI010000186.1 GCA_026397725.1 Verrucomicrobiota bacterium
AAAACCTGCCCGCCTCGCTGATGGAGCGCTGGATCACCAAGGACGGAGTGGACATGGACGCCCTGCTGCGGGAGTTCCAGCAGTTCTGGCGCGAGAACAGCGACATCTGGATCGGACGCTACGAATACCGCGAAGCCGCCCCGCATCTGATTCTGATGGCCTTCCTGCAACGCGTGCTCAACGGCGGGGCGCTCATCGAACGCGAGATGGGCAGCGGCCGCAAACGCCTCGACCTCGGCATCCGCTTCCGGGGCCGGAACTATCCGATCGAAATCAAGCTCCACTACGGCCCCAAGACCCTGCCCGATGGGCTGGCGCAACTTTCCGAATACATGGACACGCTCGGCGCCCGGCGCGGCTGGCTGGTGATCTTCGACCGGCGGACGGAAGTGGCGTGGGATGAAAAAATCTCGTGGTGCGAGGAAACGGTGGCGAACCGTGAAATCGCCGTGGTCGGCTGCTGAGTGACGGCGATCAGCGGAAGAACCCGGCGAGGGCTTGGGCGATGGCGGCGTCGATGCGAGCGGCACGGGTCTTGCCGGAGGCATTGCGGACCACCTCGCCGACGGCGAAGTTGCGGTACAACAGGCAGATCCTGTCAGATCCTGTCAGATCATGGCTGAGGCGTCTGCGGGCCATCCGCAGGCAGCTCGGGCTTGGCGATGTAGTTGATCGGCACCTGGCCCCGCAGCGCCTTGAGGAACGCGATGATCTTGCCGGTTTCCTCGTCGGTGAGGAGCTGGCCCTGCTGGCGCTCGGCCATCAGCTTGACCATCTCCTCGAGCGTCCGGATGGAGCCGTCGTGCAGGTAGGGGGCGGTCTCGGTGATGTTGCGGAGGCTGGGCACCTTGAAGAAGCCGACCAGTGCTTCCTTGCCTTTGAGGCCGCCAAGTCCCTTGTCCTTGGTCGGCCATGGCTTCACCAGTCCGAGTTTCTGGAACATGTGGCCGCCGACACCCGCGCCTTGGTGGCAGGTGATGCAACCCTTGGCGATGACCAGGTTGAGCCCTTCCTTCTGGGTATCGGTGAGCGCGGAGTCATCCCCTTTCAGGAATGCGTCGAAGGGGGCGGGCGTCAGCAGGCCGCGTTCGAAGGCACCGATCGCCTTGCCCACGTTGGCATAGGTCACAGGCGGCTCGTCCCCGGGGAAGGCCTGTTTGAAGAGTTCCAGGTATGCGGGAATGGAATTGAGCACCTTGAGCACATAGTCCTTGTCGGGCATCCCCATCTCGATGGGATTGAGAATGGGCCCCACCGCCTGGGCTTCGACATCGGCGGCGCGGCCATCCCAAAACTGCGCGATGTGCAGCGCCGCATTGTAAACGGTAGGCGCCGAGCGACCGCCCTTCTTTTGATTGATGCCGTCGGAAACCGGCTGTCCATCATCACCGAAGCTGGCGAGATCATGGCAACTGTTGCAAGACAACGAACGATCCTTGGACAAGCGGGTCTCGTAGTAAAGCATCCGGCCGAGCTTGATCTTGGCGTCGTTCGGCGGGTTGTTCGGGTTGGTCGCCGACTCGGGCAACGGCTGGAACATGCCGAGCATGCTGCGATTCACTTGCACCTCGGCCCGGGCCATCGGCAGGGACAGGCAGGCCAACGTCAGTAAGATATGGGGGGTGGTTCTCATAGGAACCACGAATTAACCCGGGCCCGGGACGATTGCAAGCACGATTACATCCGGCATTTGTTTTTTGGGGGTGGCCCGCATGCCTGAGACGGGCATCACGGCCAACCTTTCTTGCATGGTAACCCCGGATTACAGGATGGCACGGTGCTAACGCGAACTTGGGACTGGACTGCGGCAAAATCCGGATGACAATCGGGTGTGTCCTGACGGCTGCGGCCACCAACTACAACGACCTATGAAACTCGGATTCTTCACTGCCATATTGCCGGACCTCGCGTTCGATCAAGTGTTGGAGTTTGCCGCCCGCGAGCGCTTTGCGTGCCTCGAAGTCGCCTGCTGGCCGGCCGGCAAGACCGACCGTAGATTCGCCGGCATCACCCATCTTGACGTGGTCGGCTTCACGCAGGCGCGGGCCGATGACGCCAACGCGCTATGTGCCAAGCACGGCGTCAGCCTGAGCGCGCTCGGCTACTATCCGAATCCGCTTGATCCTGACCCAGGCGTTGCGCAGCAGGCCGTGGAGCACTTCAAGCAAGTGATGCTCGCCGCAGAGATGCTTGGCGTGAAGAATGCCAATACGTTTGTGGGCCGGGATTGGACCAAGACCGTGGACGAGAATTGGCCGCGCTTTCTCACGACCTGGAAGCCGATCCTGGCCTTTGCCGAGGATCACGGCATCAAGGTCGGCATCGAGAACTGCCCGATGTCGTTCTCGCGCGACGAATGGCCCGGGGGCAAGAACCTCGCCACCTCACCCGTGATCTGGCGCCGCATGTTCAATGACCTCCCGTCGCCGAACTTCGGACTGAACTACGACCCGTCGCACTTCATCCTGCAACACATGGATCCCATCAGCCCCTTGGGTGAGTTCAGGGACAAGCTGTTCCACTTGCACGCCAAGGATCTAACGGTTCACCCGCAGCAGCTCAACGAGGTCGGCATCTTCGCCTTCCCGCAGACTTGGCACACTCCGCGCATTCCCGGCTTCGGCGACCTCGACTGGGCACGCTTCATGGCCAGGCTCTATGAAATCGGTTACGCCGGTCCCGTGTGCATTGAGGTTGAAGACGACACGTTCGGCAAGACCCTTGCCGGGCGCAAACAGGCGCTCACGGTGGCAAGGAATGTGTTGGCGACCTTTCTTGGTTGAAAATGAAAACAAGGTTGCCACTCAGGACGCCCCACCACTATCGCCTTCCGGCAGCAGGTCAGCAACAATCTCGAATTGTTTTCCAGTCCCCCAATGGGCATCCCGCTTGGGGCCGTCATGTTTCAAGCCATGTGCAAACCGGACGGGATTGGGCAAATCGCCGCTCCCTGAGGTTTTGTCCTGCGCTCCGGCTCCCCCAAGCCAATGACCAACAAATTCCGGATTTGGGGCTTGACTTGCCGGAAATCACCGCGCAGATTGCAGGTGCTCTACTAACTCTCCCTACCATGCGAAAATCAATCATTCTGCTGCTCGTCGGGGTCTCTGCCGCACTGGCTGAAACCCAAGCTCTCAGTCCCGCCCAACAGGCGGATGCGTATTACACCCAGGGCGTTGCCGCGGAAAAAAACGGTGATGTTGAGGCGGCCCGTCTCGCCTATACCAAGGCGTTGCAGGCCAACCCGAACCTCGCCACCTGTCGCTACCGCCTCAACCAACTGAAGATCGATGGGGGTGAGATCGCGGCAAGAGGGCGGGAGGCTAAATTCGGCAAGGTGATAGTCCCCGCGTACCAACTGGACGGAGCCACCATGCAGGAAGCCCTGGCTGCCCTGGCCCTGATAATCGACAAGGAATCGAAAGGCCAGGTGGTCTCGAATTTCGTGATCCAAGACCCCCAGGCGAAGCTCGCGGCCAGTAAGATCACGCTGAATTTGAAAAGCCTCCCGGCCGCAGCCGTCATGAAATACCTGATGACCCAGGCGAACGCCAAGGTTCGCTACGACGAACACGCCGTCGTCGTCGAGCCCAAGTGAGTGCCGCCGGTTAGCCGCCGCCGCCAGGCAGCTCAGGTTTTTTCCCCGTCAGCAGGGCCCGGTTGGTCCACATGTAGTTCCAGCCGGAGATGAGCGTGAGGGCCAGCGCCAGCCACAGGGAAACCGGGGTGAGCCACCAGTCAGGCGCGGCCAGAAAATGCAGCAAGCGGAACAATGGGTTGGCGGAACCCAAGGCATCCAGCGCAAACCACACCAAACAGGTGATGCAATAGGTCAGTTGCAGTCCGGTCTTCCATTTGCCCAGGCGGTCTGCGGCCAGCACCTGGCCGGCCTCCACCGCGATCTGGCGCAAGCCGGTGATGAGAAATTCCCGCGCCAAAATCAGCACCGTGATCCACACCGGGCACCCCCCACTGGCGCTCAGATACACGAACGCCGAACACACCAGCACCTTGTCCGCCACCGGGTCCAGCAACTTGCCCAACGGGGTGACCATGCCGTACTTGCGGGCGAAATAGCCGTCAAACCAATCGCTGATTGCCGCAATCACAAAGGCCACCAGCGCAATCCAATGGCCGACGGTACACTCCAGCACCGTACCTCCGACGAAAATCGCGGTCAGCACCAAACGGCAAAGGGTGATGGTGTTCGGCAGGTTCACAAGCGCACTGTGGAAAATCCGGCGCCATTTGGCAACAAGAGGTTGCACCACGGCCGTAAGTTCACTAAATCCGCACCGCCGCTTCGAGCGGCACCTATATCATGAGCAACAGCGACTTCGGACTCATCGGACTGGCCGTCATGGGCCAGAACCTCGTTCTCAATGTGGAATCCCGCGGCTTCCAGGTCTCGGTTTACAACCGCAGCACCTCCGTCACCGAGGCCTTCATCGCCGCCCACCCCGGCAAGCACCTCGTCGGGGCCAAGACCCTCGCGGACTTGGTCCAATCGCTCGCCGCGCCGCGCAAGATCATGCTCATGGTCAAGGCCGGCCCGCCGGTCGATGCGATCATCGCGTCGCTCATCCCGCTGCTCGCGCCCGACGACATCATCATCGATGGCGGCAATTCCCTCTACACCGATACCGAGCGCCGCGACAAGTGGCTCGCTGGTCTCGGCTTGCGCTTCATCGGCACCGGCGTCTCCGGCGGCGAGGAAGGCGCCCGCAAAGGCCCTGCCATCATGCCCGGCGGCCCGGCCTCCACCTGGCAAGTCATGCAGCCGATCTTCGAAGCCATCGCCGCCAAGGTCGATGGCGAACCCTGTGTCTATCACATCGGTCCCGGCGGCGCCGGCCACTTCGTCAAGATGATCCACAACGGCATCGAGTACGGCGACATGCAGCTCATCGGCGAGGCCTACAACATCTTCAAGGCCGCCGGCTTCAGCGCCGCCGAGCTGGCCGCCGTCTTCGACTCATGGAACCGTGGCGACCTGGAAAGCTATCTGATCCAGATCACCGCCGAAATCTTCAAGCAAACCGATCCTCTAACCGGTTCGCCCGTCGTCGAGAGCATCCTCGATACCGCCGGCCAGAAGGGCACCGGCAAGTGGACGTTGTTGAGCGCCGCGGAAAACGCCGTGGTCATCTCCACCATCAACGCCGCCGTCGAAGCCCGCATCCTCTCCTCCCTGAAAGACCAGCGCGTCGCCGCCAGCACCCAGCTCGAAGGGCCTAACACAGCGATAAGCGCCGACAAAGCCGCCCTCGTCCAACAAGTCCACGACGCGCTCTACGCCTCCAAGATCATCTCCTATGCCCAGGGCCTCGACCTCATCACCACCATGAGCGCGCTCAAGGACTGGCACCTCGACCTGGCAAGAATCGCCTCCATCTGGCGCGGCGGCTGCATCATCCGCGCCCGTTTCCTCAAGCACATCACCGCCGCCTACCGCGCCAACCCCGCCCTCGGCAACCTGATGTTGGACCCATTTTTCAAGGACCTTCTCAACCGCAGTCAGAAAAACTGGCGCGAGGTCGTCGCCCTCGCCATGCTCAACGGCATCCCGGTCCCCGCCTTCAGCGCCTCCCTCGGCTACTACGACAGCTATCGTAGCGCCATCCTGCCCGCCAACCTGCTGCAGGCGCAGCGGGATTTCTTCGGCGCTCACACCTACGAGCGCACCGACCGTCCCCGCGGCAAGATGTTCCACACCGAGTGGCCCGAGGTGATTGGATAGATAGTGGATAGTGGATGGCTTGAAGCGGCGGTCTGTGACCGTCGCCGACTCTGCGGGCGAAGTGCGACGGTCGCAGACAGGAATGGGCGGGCAGCCGAGCCAACCTTATTTACGATCAGGGCAAGCATGCTTTCATGATCGGCCGCGTGATTTTCACGAACCCTTGTTGCAGCGTGCTGTGGGCGTCGCTGGTTTTCCCGCAGGAGCAACGCGCCTAGCCGCACCGGGCCGACCAAGCACGCCGGTCATGGAGCATCGCTACAGGCGCGGCTCAAGCCCTGCGCCGACGCAGCAGGATGAGCAGGCCAAGACTGCCTAACACCGCTGCGGCGGTCTCGGGGACCGCGACGTAGGTGACATACACCTCCGTGTTGTCGCCGGGCACCTCCCCGCTGCCTCCCAGTGCCACCCCGAAGGTACCGGTGAAGGGATTCGCGAACTGGCTCGTGTCGAGATTGAACGCCGCCGCGTTGAAGTCGGCGACCGGGTTCAGGAAATCCGCGATCTTCCAATGGTAGCTGGTCAAGGGATCAAAGTTGGCGGCCTCTCCGGCGTTGGCAAGGGTCAGCGAGACCACGCTGATCTTGAACTTCGAGCCGTCGGTGGCCGTGATGCCCAAGGTGTCGCTGCCGGTCTCCAAGTCCCACCCCGGATCGCTCCCGGCGGTGCCCGTGGCATGGTTGATTTCCCACAGGTAAGTGCCCCCACCCGCCCAGGTCTGCGAGGTCGTGACGGCCGTGCCAGGGCTGTTGCCGGGTGAGAGCGTCTGCCCGGTGCCAATCGTCTGGCCGCCGAGGCTGCCGCCCAGATTGGTGCCGCCAATGGTGCCGCTGGTGAAAGTCAGCGTGCCGCCATAGGCCACCGTCGAGTTGTTGTAGCGGAACGTGCCGCCGTTCACCGTCACCGCGCTGGCGTTGTTGATCGAACCGCTGCCGTCGATGGACAGGATGCCGGCGCTGACCGTGGTCGCGCCGCTATAGGTATTGGTGCCGGAAAGGGTGAGGGTGCCGGTTCCCAGCTTCGTTAGAGCAATGTCGTGGGTGATATTGGTGCCGACGCTGGTAGTCCCCGTGGTGGTGTTTAGCGCAAGGATCGCCGTGGAAGTAAACGTGGCATTGGCCAACACGTTCCCAATGTCCGTAGCCGTGAATTCCCCGGATCCACCCGTGTTCAGTTGCAGGGTCTTGCCTGCGGCGACACTTATCTTGCCGGAAGCTGTTTGACCGGGCAACGCGGAAACCTTCGCTGCAATCAGCGTGCCGTCGCTCACCGCAGTAGGGCCAGTCCATGCGTTGGCACCGTCGAGAGTCAGGGTGCCACTGCCGGTTTTGGCAATTCCCGCACCACCGGTGCTGTTGATCGAACCAATGTTCTTGAGCGTGCCGCTCGTGGTCGTGAGCGAGACGGCGTTCGTGGTGCCGATCGCAAATCCACTCATGTCCAAGGTGCCGCCTGCAAGGTTCACATTTGCGGATACGGTCAAGGCACTGTCCGCATCGGTACGGACAAGATTTCCGGAGAGTGTTGTAGTGCCGCCATTGAGTTGTAAGGTCGCGGATCCAGAGGGAGTGCTCGCAAGGACGGAGTCAACCAGCGATATTGCAGTGCCGACCCCGGTGCCGAAGTTTGCGGTGCCGCCGCCGATGGTGATCGTGGCATTAAACTTCTTACCAACACCAACCGAAGAGCCTAGCTTCGCGCTGGAAACGGTCAAGGTACCGGTGTCGAAGAAGAGTTCCGACGTGGTCAATTGCGTGCCGGTGGCGTTCGTGTTCCTCGACATGAGCAGGTTCGTGATTGCCACATCGACACTGTGCCCCCGCCAATCCACGGTGCTCCATACGCTGGCACTGGTATTAACATTCCCCATGTCCGCGATGTAAAAGTTTGTCACATTAGAGGTTCCATCGTATGCGCGGAGTTGCAGGGTTCCGGTTGAGGTGTTGAATTGCAGCTTGCCGGAACCACGTCCGAGACCGGCCTCCGGACCGATCCGGATCGTGTTGGCATTGATGATGTTGGTCCCGCTGCCTAGTTTGACAATGCCGCCGTAGTCAGTTCCGGGAGTAGTCACTTGGATATTGCCGCCAACAGAAAACGTAGCAGCCTTGATCGTGCTGTTCCCCGCCAAAGTCGCCACCCAGCTATTGGTGCTTGCGCCCGGATTCCCAGGTTGCTGATGGCCCACGGCGAAAAGGCTGCCGCTGGAGCCCAGGTCGACATTGAATCCACCCAAACCGCTCATATCAAGGGTTCCGGATGTGTAGGTGTTAGCGGTACTTCCACCCGCACGGAAGGTGCCGCCGCTTGCCGCCACATTCCAAGTTCCGGTGGCCCCGGTGACGGTCAGTTTGGTGTTGGCTCCACTGGTTGCCGCCCCAAGGGTCACGGCACCATTGACGGCAAATGTCTTCCCCGCGCCAACGGTGATTGCGTTTGTCAGACCCGCCCCGTTGGTCGTCACCGCAAGGCTCCCTGCGGTAAGATTGTCATTGACGTTAAGGGTGCCAGCAGTGCTGGTGCCCGAGCCGATGGTCAAGGCGTTGGCGACGTTGCCGAGAGTTCCCCCGGAGTTCACGGTCACGACTCCCGCGTTGATGGCAGTGGTGCCGGTATAGGTATTCGCCCCGGAAAGGATCAGCGTGCCTGCTCTACCTTTCATAAGGCCGACCGTGCCCTGGAGTTCACTGTTGATGGTGGCGGTTTGCCCGGCGGTGTTAGGGGCGTTGATCAGCGGGTCAGTCCTGACGAGGACGCCGCCGCTGAGGATGACACCGTCCGCGTCGAAACCGATGCCGGGGGCTCCAACGTGGTACGTCCCGTCAACGTTTACGGTGCCGCCCACCCCGATAAAGGTTGGGCCAAATGTGCCGTCGTCGTTCCATGCCGTGGTGTAGGATGGGGGAACATAGGTCGCCGACCATTTTGAGTCACTCCAGTTGCCGGAACCGTCCCACCACAACTCCGCGGCCTTGGCGGTGCCGGACCAGGCGGCAAGCGAGGCTGCGGTCAACAACGGCAGAGTGAGAACGCCGGGGAAGCGGCTGGTTGCTGATGGGTTGGGATGCTTGCGGGTTGGTTTCATGGGAGTGGGAAGCGGTGGGTGAGAAGCTGCAAAGCTGAAAGGAAGAAGGCCAGGCTGACAAGCGGGAGGGATGGGCTGAACCGAGTGGAGCGAGATAGATGGATCGGGGTGAAGCGACTGCCCTGACCTGTCCGGCGCAGCCCAGGCGAAGACGGAATGGCGACCTCCGGCGGCGGGATCAAATGCTGAAAGGCGGGACAGGCGGCGCTGGGATGGCGGGAAGAATCCGGAACACGCGTTCGGCCACCGCGTTACAACGCGAGTGGAAATATCAAATTGCGCTGGCGGTGGCAATGACTGATTCGCGAAATCCGTTGTCTATTTTGCGAAGTGTCGGCTCAGTCACGCAGCGGCAGAGGCCAATTCCCGTCATCCCTGCCTGGGCTTGGCAAGTCCAGCTTCCGGTCCGCAGCGCAGTCCTTCCTTCACGCCTTTTCCCACTCGACCGTCTGGTGCTTGAATTCCCCGTTTGGCTGAAGCTCCAGGTTGATGAAAGTCAGGGGGGCGAAATGCTCGTAGTCGATTGACAAGACCCCGCAACGCTCATAAAGAACCGCCGATGAACGAGCTACCGCAGGACGCATGGTTTTACTCACGGCAGGGCGAACGCCTCGGCCCGGTGACCCTTGCCGAGCTGCGCGTGAAGGCTCAGGAAGGCGGGCTCAATCCACGCCTGGACCTGGTTTGGACGCAGGGCATGCCGGATTGGCAACCCGCCGGGGAAATCGATTCCTTGTTCGAGCGCCGCGTGAGTGAAGCCCCACCCGCCGCCAATCCATACACACCGCCGCAGGCCGACTCGAGCGGAGAGATGATGCACCGGCAAGGCGAGTGGCCGGGCGTGCGGCGCCGCGGCTATCTGGCCGCCACCATCCTGCTGCCGATGCTGTGGAATGTGGCGCTGGGTCTTGTCCCGGTATTCCTCGGCAGACCGCTGGATCCCGCCTTGCTGCAAAAAGCCAGCCTCGGCGGTGCCGTCTTGCTGATTGGCGTCGGTCTTTACTACGGTCTCCAGCGCTTCCTCAACCTCGGGATGAGCCGCTGGTGGTACTTGGGCCATTTCGTGCCCTTTCTCAACCTGTGGGTTGGCTACCGCTGCTTCGCCTGTCCGGCGGGTTATGCCTATCACAAGAAAATGGATGGCATCGGCATCGCGCTGGCGATCCTTTACTGGCTCATGTTCGTGGCGGTCATCCTGGCGATCATCGTCCTGATTGTCATTGCGATCAAGTTTGCGGACGACCCCCGCCTGGCGGAACCCTTGCGGCAACTGCGCGAAGCCTTCGAGCAGGCCCGCTCAACGGCTTCCAAACCCTGAGCCAGGTGAAATTTCATGGTGAAATGATGATGAGGTGAAATCATGCAGCGGGGAAATCAGGCCCCGAATCCTGGATCTTTGCTTGCATCATGTTGCCTCGGCATCATCTTACCGCACCCGGTAATAGCCATCCGGGTTGTAGAGGAAATAGACATCCTTGGGATTGAGGCGGGGGAGCCAGACGAAGGGTCGGCCCTCGGCGTCCACTTCCTCGGCGAGCGCGGTTTTGGGAGGAGCCGGGGGTGTTGGCGATGGCTTCGCATCCGGATCCTTGGTGAGGGAGGTTTCCTCCACTCCGTTGACGATGTGGTTGACCCACTTGAGTTCCAGGGCCTTGTCGCCGAACTCGCTCCAATCCCCGCTGGAGGTGCGTGCATACATCCGCTTGATCATTTCGTCGGTGCTGATCCCCATTTTCTTCGCAATCGGCGTGGCGAGACGTTCCCACCAGCGGGTGCTTTCCTCGAAGAACTCGCGTTGCTGGGTGAGGTTGAGCCTGGCCCCCATGATCTGCGAGCTGATCTGGTGATGGAGAATGACTGAATTCGGAAAGGCATACGACTCATGGGCCAGAGTGGTGATGCAGGCGGCCATGGACGCGGCGAAGGACTTGACCAGCACGTGGATGGGCGCGTCGCTGGCTTCCATCGCCTTGAGGATGCGATAGCCGGCCATCACGGAGCCACCGGGACAATCGTCGATGACGATGAAGATCGGCAGCTTGCGATCCTTGTTGTTCCAGGAGTCGATGCGGTCGGTGATGTTGTCGGCTGTGGTCGAAGTGATCATGCCATTGAGGCTGATCCGGCGGTCCGAGACGACCAGGGTGCCGTCGTCCTTGAGGGGATTCTGCAGATAAACCGGCTTGGCATCGGCAAACTGCTCGCGTCTCTGGGTCGCTTCAATCAATGAAATGTCATTTTGCAGGCGGGTGATTTCCACGGCGGCTTCCGCCTGCACGCTCTTGAGATCGTTGCCGAGTTTTTCCGCCCGGACCTTGGCGAGTTCGCCTTCGCGAGCGAGCTTTTCCTTTTCGATATCGAGTTTGGCAAGCTCATCCTTGGCCGCGCTCTGCCGCTTGGCGGTTTCCAGCGCGAGCTTTTCACCGATCAACTCGCGCTCCATCTTGAGGCGGGCGATTTCGGCCCGCAGCGTGTTGGTTTCCTTGGTGAGGCGCTCGGCCTGCAGCTTGTTCTCGGCGGCCAGTGTCTCCTGCTCCTTTTGCTGGGCTTGGACGGCGGGATCTTTGGGCTCGGCCTGAGCGGTGGCATCGGCGGCGGCTTTGGCTGCGGTGGATTCAGGCGCAGCCCCGGCGACGGGCCATGAAGTTGCTAGGGCGAAACTGACCAGGGCGAAGCGGGGGTTGAATTTCATGGAGTGTCCATCCAAGCGACAAGGCCGCCCGGATTTGTGCCGGAATTTTCCCCGCCGCAGCAGTCACGCTGGCCGCCCCTTGGCTCGCAAGCCCACAAAAATCAGGATGCCCACCGCAGTCAGAAACACACAGGCCACGATGCCCAGCAGGGTGAACAAGCGCGAACTGGCAGCATCGACCTGCGCAGCGCTGATTCGGTCCGCCGGGATCTCGCCCGGCTGGCGGCGGAGCACCATGCGACCATCCGCCACCTCCACGGCAGTCAGTTTCGCCATCGCCGGTCCGATGTCCGCATCGGCAAGGTAGCGCTCGGTGATGCGATAGGGCGACATCTGCCCGACGAACTCGACCGGCACTTTGGCATTGGGAACCGTGATCGAATCGAGTTTGAGCACGACCTCACGGCCTAGCAACTGCGGCCGGGCCGTCAGCGTGGCATTGAGGAATCTGGGGTCCGAGCCGATCCAGCCGTCCTCGCCCTTGCGGGTGAAGCGGGGTTTGCCATTGAGCTTGAAGGAAATGGCAATCCGCATGGTGGCCCCATCCACGGCAAGCACGCGGAAGGTGCCGCGGAGATCCTTGAAGGGCTCGTACGCCGCAATGGCCAGATTCAACTCGTCCGCAGTCAACGCCAGCGTGGTGGCACTGTCGCCGGCGAGTTCCTGCCGGAATTGCTCCAGGCGCTCGGCCAAGGGATTGATCTCCCCGTCGCGGCCATCCAACGCGGCCACTTCCACTGGCACCGGCGTCTCCGCCGTGAACTTCGCAATCTCCCGGTATTGCCGAAACATCCCCCAGGTGGAAAACACCACCAAAAACACCATCACTGCCATCGCGGCAACCAAGATCGCACACCCGGCAAAGGGCGAATGCGCATTGGCTCCTATGGGTCTGTTAGATTCGGGCATGGCGCATCTGATATGAAGCCCCCGGCTGAAAGCCAAGGCCGCAACCCTCAGCCATCCGCGCGGCCGGGGGCCTCGGGGGCTTTGGGGGCTTTGGGGGCTCTGGGGGCTCTGGGGGCTCTGGGGGCTTTGGGAGTTGTGGGGGTGTCGGACGTGTCGGACGTGTCGGACGTGTCGGACGCTTTGGGGGGTGTCGGAGTTTTGGGCTTTCTGGGCTTTCTGGGGGATTTGGGGGGGTTGGGGGCTTCGGGCACGTCCGGCGGCGGTGGGGTTTCCGTTAGAACCGCTGATGGAGAGCCTGCATCGGCCGCTGGCCGGATCAATCCAGGGTACTCATGCTGCCAGCCATCGTCGCCCGCTTCCTGGATTGCTGCGGCAGGTGCAGTGGGAGGCAGCGGGTGCTGCATGCGCTGCTTGCGGTCCCTGGCTTCCTGCTCTTCCGCCTTGCGTGCTTGGCGAGCGTCCCACCACGCCAGCCAGATGCAAATCTCGTAGAGCAAGATCATCGGCACCGCCATCAGGCTCAGCGTGAACACATCCGGCGTCGGAGTCAGAATCGCCGCCGCCACGAAAATCGCCACAATCGCATAGGACCGGGTGCGCGACATCGTCGCATAAGTCAGCAAGCCGAGCTTGACCAGCACCATCACCACCACCGGCAGCTCGAAGGACAAGCCGAAGAGCAGGGTGAATTGCGTGGCAAACGTGATGTACTCGCCAATCCGCCAGTCATTGGAGACCCCGAGCTTGCCACCCCATTCGTAGAAGAAGCCCAAGGCCCGCGGCAACACGCCGTAGTAAGCAAACAACACCCCCCCCAGAAACAACCCGAAGCCCACCGCCAACGATGGCCACAGCACCCGCTTTTCGTTCGCGTGCATGCCGGGCAACACGAATTGCAGCACAAACATCAGCAACAACGGAAACGACACCACGATGCCCGCGAAAAACGACAGTTTCATCGAGAGCATGAACGTCTCCGTCGGCCGCAACGCGGACATCAGCCGGAGGTTGCCCCGGTTGTCGATTTCCGGACTCGGCGCCGTCTTGAGCAAGGCCCGCACCTGCGCCTTCAAATCCTCCGGCCCCACCAAGGCACTCACAAATCCGTCCCGCTTGTCCGGCGGCAAGGCCAGCGCCGCCCGCAGCAACTCGACCGCCTCCGCGTGAAACCGCAAGTTTTCATCTCCCAGCGCCTGGAAAAACGCGTCGCGCGACCCCGCCTCCAGTCCCAACACCGCGTGCGCCACCGCCTTCGCCCGCTCCCAGGTATTCACATCTACCGGTCGCACCGTGCCGTCTTTCCCCTGCGGCAGCTTCTCTAGCAATTGATCCATCCATACCTGCTCCACCGGGCGCCGCAACACCTCCATCAGCTTTTGTTGGAAACTGAAACATCCCAGCATCGAGATCACCAACGTGACCACAATCCGCGTGATCATCGTCCGCAGATCCTCCAGATGTTCGAGGAACGGCTTCTCATGATCGGGATTCACATGGTCCCTGAGTTGAAAAATCTTTTTGAGCAGATACATGCCAGCGGGCGGGATTCAAGCCGGGCGGCCCCCATCCCGCAAGACCAGATGCGTTTTTCCCGTGGATTTATCCCGGCGGCATTCTGGGGTTGCATTCTGGCGTTGCAGACCAGCCACCGCCGGGGCATGCTGTGGCGCACCCATGAAGCCGTTCTTCCTGACCCTTGTTCTCGCCCAGCTTGCCAGCGCTGCCACCATTGAGCCCCAGTGGGAAGATGCCATCACCCGGCCATGGCCCGGCCCGGATCTGTGGGCCAATCCGGCGGAAGACTGGACCGTCAAGGGCGGACGTATCGAAAACACCTTCTCCGGCGGCAATCGCAACCTCGTCCTCCTCACGGCGGAACTCACTCCGGCCGCCGCCCCATTCACCGTCCGCTGCCGGGTCGATCAAGTCTCCCCGGCCTCCTCCTTCCAGGCTTTCACCGGCATCCAGATCGGTCTCACCGCCCCCTCCGGAGATTACCGGGAAACCGCCATCCTCGGCGTCGGCTTCAGCGCCGGCCTCCATGCGGATGGTTCCCTGTTCATCGGCTCCTCAGTAAGCACCGACCGCAAAGTCCCGGTGCCTTTCCGTCTCGTCACCCTCGAACTCCAAGGCGCACCCGCTGCCGACGGCCGCTTCAAGATCTCGCTTGTCGCCACGGACTCGTCCGGCCGTTTGCTCGGCAACATGGCCACCAACGTCCATGCCTCATGGTTGCCGGGACTCGTTGCATTCACGGTTTCCTCCAAACTCCCACCCGCCATCGACCTCACGCAACCACGCCCGCCGACTTCGCCCGCCATTCCCCAAGACCGCGGCGGAGACGTCCGCATGGCCTTTGACCACCTCCTCGTCACCGGCGAAAAAGCCTCCCACCTCCCGGACCGCAGCTTCGGTCCCATCCTCTGGGTCACCCAAGCCCCGTCCAACGACGGCAGCCTGCGCCTCCTCGTTCAGGCTGCCTCATACGCCCGCTCGGAAAAACATGACGTCTTCCTCATCCTCGACGGCAAACCCAACTACTCCACCGCCCTCGACCCCATCACCCGCACCGCCAAGTTCACCCTCCGTCGCATCGACCTCAGCACCCACCACACCTACGAGGTCACCCTCAACGGCTCCTCCTTCAAGGGTTCCATCCACCCGCTGCCCAAAGGCCGCCCCGTCACCCTCGCCGCACTTTCCTGCAACAACTCAACGGGCTTCCCCCACACCGACCTCGTCGCCAACGTCGCCGCCCACAAACCCGACCTCATCGCCTTCCTCGGCAATCAGGTTTACGAAACCGGCGGCGGCTACTCCTATGTGGTGGACCAACGTCCGAATGAACGCACCATCCTTTGCTACCTCCGCAAATACGCCCTGCACGGCTGGGCCTGGCGCGAAGTGCTGCGCGACCTCCCCTCCGCCACCCTCCCGGACGATCACGACGTCTTTCACGACAAACTGTGGGGCGCTGGCGGTAAACTCGCCGAGGTTTTCAAGGGCTACAGTGCCAGTGCCCAAGACTCCGGCGGCTACAAAATGTCCCCGGAATTCGTCGGCGCCGTCCACACCACCCAAACCGGCAACCTCCCATCACCCATCGATCCCTTGGCCGCCGACAACCAGATCTCGGTCTATTTCACCCGGTGGCAATACGGTCCGCTCGACATGGCCATCCTCGCCGACCACCAATTCAAATCCGCCCCGTGCGAGTTGCTCCCCGATGGCAAGATCGAAAACGGCTGGCCCATGAACCCCGACTATTTCACCGCCCCGCCCCCGGATCACCCCAAGGCCGAACTCCTCGGCCCGCGCCAAGAGGCATTTCTCGCCCGCTGGGCCGATAAACCCGACCCCACCACCCCCATTCGCATCGTCCTCTCCCAAACCCTGTTTGCCAGCCCCAAAACCCTCCCCGCCGCCACCCAATCCGACGCCAACCTCACCGCGATGAAAATCCTCAAGGCCGGCGAATATCCACCCGATGACCGACCCATGCCCGACTTCAACTCCAACGGCTGGCCCCAAGCAAAACGCCAACTCGCCCTCCAACTCATGAAAAAAGCCGGCGCACTCCATGTCACCGGCGATCAACACCTGGGTTCCACCGGTCAATATGGCCTCAAGACCCATCGCGACGGCCCGTGGTGGATCTCCTCCCCCGCCATCGCCAACCTCTGGCCACGCCGCTGGATGCCTGCCACCAAAGGCACCAACCCACGCCCCGGCGACCCCCGCGAAACCGGCGATTTCATGGATGCCTTCGGCAACAAAATCACCATTGCCGCCGTCGCCAATCCCGTGGCCATGGATCGCGAACCCGCCACCCTCTTCGACCATGCCGTAGGCTACGCCATCCTCACCTGCGATCCGGCCTCGGGTCATGTCACCCTGGCCAATTGGCCCTACTGGGCCTCCCCCGCCAAGCCCGCCCCGGACCACCACCCCTATCCCGGCTGGCCCATCACCATCGACCCCAAATCCGGCACCCGATACTGAGCAAACGCCAGAGCGGAAATGCGCAATCCATGGGCCCCGCAATTCCCATTCGTCCCATCAGTCCCCTTCGCCACCCGCCAGCCTGCTTCTCACCCATGCCCAACACCGAATCGCTCAAAGCCGACTTCCCCATCCTCGACCGCAAGATCAACGAGTATCCACTGGTCTATCTCGACAATGCCGCCACCACTCAGAAACCCCGCCAGGTCATGGACGCCTCGCGGTATTACTACGAGGCGCTCAACTCGAACATCCACCGCGGCACCCATGCCCTCGCCCGCGCCGCCACCGAGACCTTTGAACAGGCCCGTCACACCGTGGCCGCCCATCTCCACGCCGCAGCCACCGAGGAAATCATCTTCACCGCCGGCACCACCGATGGCATCAACCTCGTCGCCAACGTCCTCGCCCTCTCCGGCACGCTCCAGCCCGGCGATGAAATCCTCATCTCCACCTTGGAGCATCACTCCAACATCGTCCCCTGGCAGATGCTCTGCCTGCGCACCGGTGCCACCCTCAGGATCATCCCCTGCCATGACGATGGCACCCTCGACCAAGCCGCCTTCACCACCCTCCTCAACGAGCGCACCAAGCTCCTCGCCCTCACCTGGATCTCCAACGCCTTCGGCACTGTCAACCCGGTGGTTGCAATGACGGCTGCGGCCAGGCAAGCCGGCGCACTGGTCCTCATCGATGCCGCCCAGGCCGCCCCCCATCTGGTGATCGACGTTCAAGCTCTCGGGGCCGACTTCCTCGTCTTTTCCGGCCACAAGGTTTATGCGCCTACCGGCATCGGCGTGCTCTGGGGCCGCGCCGCCGTCCTCAACTCCCTCCCCCCCTGGCGCGGCGGTGGCGAGATGATCAAGGAAGTCACCTTCGCCCACACCACCTACAACGACCTCCCCTTCAAATTCGAAGCCGGCACCCCTAACATCGAAGGCGTCATCGCCCTCGCCGCCGCCCTCGACTACGTCAACGCCATCGGCCTGGAGGCAATCCACCACCTGGAAACCCGCCTCACCCGCGCCGCCACCCAAGCCCTCTCAGCCATTCCCGGCATCCACTTCTTCGGCCCGCCCGAGCGTGCCAGCATCCTCTCCTTTGCCATCGAGGGCCTCCACCACTACGACCTCGGCACCCTGTTAGATCAAATGGGCGTCGCCGTCCGCACCGGTCACCACTGCTGTCAGCCGCTCATGGCCCGCTTCGGCATCACCGGCACCACCCGCGCCTCCTTCGCCCTCTACAACTCCGAAGCCGACGTCCACGCCTTCGCCGCAGCCACCGCCAAGGTCGTCGCCATGCTCCGCTGAACAGTTGGTGCCACGGTTGCGCGAGGTGACCATGACCGGGTGCTTCAGGCCCCCGCCGCTGGTCTTGCCCGAGTTGCCGCCGACCACATAAACGGTGCCGCTGTTAGGCCCGTCCGGTTTCTGATAGGGTCCGGTGAAACCCGCGCCCGTCTCGCGGCCGTCGTCGGCGTCCTTGGCCATGGCGGGCGGATCGAAGGTGCTGCTGTTCGTTCGCATGGTCGAACGAACAATAACGTTAGGTCCCGGCTGCCAGACCGCCGCATGCGTCGTTCTTCGGCAGCGTGAACGCATTGAAGTAGGGCGTGCTCTGGTTGGTGTCTGTCTCGTGGTTGCCGATGGTTGACCATCAGGTGGTGCTAGATCCGGCTGTCAAGCAGGCGTCCGTCCTGCATATCCAGGCGGGTGAACGCATGGTCGCTGGCGGCTGGTTCGTGAGTTACCATCAGCACCGCACCGCCGGCCCTGGCGAATTCGGCCAGATGGTCGAGCAGAATCCGGCCGTTGGCGGCGTCGAGGTTGCCGGTCGGTTCGTCCGCCAGGATGAGCATGGCACCACCGGCGAGGGCACGCACCAAGGCGACGCGTTGTTGCTCGCCGATACTCAACTCCGACGGGCGGTGTCGCAGGCGGTGAGAGAGACCGAGTTTCTCCAACAGCTTGCGGGCCTGGGTTTCCAAAGTGGCCCGCGGGGCACCGGCCAGGCCACACAGCATGACATTATCGAGCACCGACAGATAGGGCACGAGGTGAAAGTTCTGAAACACAAACCCGACCTTGGCGGCGCGGAATGCGGAGCGTGCGGCGGCCGACAGCGCATAGGGGTCGCGGCCCTGGAGCAGCACCTGCCCGCACTCGGGCCGGAGCAGCGTGCCGGCGCAAAGCAGCAAGGTCGTCTTGCCGCAACCGCTGGGGCCGCGCAAGGCGACGAAATCACCCCGGCGGATGGTCAACCCGATGCCGCGCAGTGCCACCACCTCCCCGCCCCAGCGGGTGGGGTAACGCTTTTCCAAGCCGGAGATATGGAGTAACTCATCAGTCATGACGCAAGACCTCTGCGGGATCCCTGCGGGACGCCCAAAACGATGGCACCCAGGCCGCCAGCACCGCCAAGGCCGGCATGCTCACGAGCAACCCGGCCACCTGGGATGAATCCAGCAAGGCCCCGAGCCCGTGGCCATGGAAAACCCGGTGCCGCAACGCCGTGATCACTAACAGTGCCAGCGGCGCGCCGCTCAAGCCACCGGCCAGCCCGGTCACCAGCGCCTTGAGCAGAAACGCGGCTAACAACGTACCCGATTTGATCCCGAGCGCCAGGAACAAGCCGATTTCCGGCAACCGCTCGCGCACGTTGAGGAATGCCAGCACCACCACGGCGACCAGGCCCATGATGGCGACCACCGGCAACAGGATCGCCGCCAGCGTTTCCCGCTGCGCCTTCAGTTGGCTCCGGTGGTCCTTGATCGCTGCGAGTTGTTGCGCGGCGGTCTGGCCGGCCTGCAAGCGGGCCTCCGCACGGGCCAGGGCCTGGCTGCCCACCTCGATGATCCGGGTGCCGGGCAGAATCGCTAACAACTCCGTGCGGATTTCCGCCAAGCGGTCGAGGGTGGCGCAATTGCACTCCAAGGCCTGGATTTCATTGATCAGGCCCGGCTGGCCCAGCAAGTCCTGCGCGTCCCGCAAGTTGAGCCAGGCCGTGATGTCATCCTTCGAGCCGCGTTCCGGGTGGCATTTGGCCACGGTGAACTCGCGGCCCAGCAGGGTGAGCCGGTCGCCGACCTTGAAGCCGAGGCTCTGATGCAACTCCGCGCCAAGCACGATGCGGCCGCGCTGCACCGGGTCGATGAGCGGCTCCATCGGATTGCGGTGCGCCAGCGGCACCTCACCGCGGATGCCGATGAGGATGAGCGTCCGCTGGTGTTCCGGCCACGTCAGCTTGCGGGTCAGGGCGGGCAGCAGGTGGTTGATGGTGACGATCGATGACTTGGCTAACCGTTCGACGTATTCCTCGGGCATGGTCTTCGAGGCGAAGCCCTTGTCATAAACCTCGCCGAGGTCCTGGCCCTCCGGGAAGATATAGATATTGAAGCCGAGCCCCTTCATCGACTTGCGCAGCTCATCCTCAAGGCGGAACATCTCACGCTCGGTTTCCCTGACCTGGCGCGACACCATCGCCTCCGTCTCCAGGTCGGTGCTTTTCAACAGCGCCGCCGTGAGCAGGAAGGTGGCGGCGGCCAGCGCCAGCGCCAGCACCGACAACAGGAAATTCCATTTCCGGTGCGCGAGTTCTTGCATGACCAGTTTGCCGAGTGTCATGGGAATTTTCTCATCACGCCAAGCGTGGCGACGAACACTAACACAAGAAACGCGCCGGCGGCCCACCAGACATTGCGCATGACCGGGTTCATGCCAATGAAGGTGGCCGGCCGGGAAGCCGCATCCGCACCGACGGCAGGCACCAGCTCCGCCGGAACCTCCCCGGTGAGGACGGCGGTGCCGCTCAGGGGCGGCAGTTCGCGCTCAGGAATGGCCGTGACCCCCGCGAGCCGGGCCGCCCAGTCTTCCTCTAACAATATATCAACTCCCGGATTCTGCGCCTTGACCTGGCAGGCGCACGGGCCGCAAAGGTAGCGTGAAATCGTGGCGATGTTATCATGATTGATCTCCCCGCCCGCCAGCGGCCCGAGGATGCGCCCGCGCCCGAAGAGCGGAAACGCCAACGGGTGGTCGCGCTTCGCCGACAAGCCCGGCACCACGTTCATGAGCATGCCGCGCAAGACGTCCTCCTGCGGGTCAGCAGGTGACAGGCGCACGACGGCAAAGGCAATCCGCAAGGGGATGCCGGACTCGAGTTGATTCTCGGGGTCGAAGTAACCATTGTCATCCGCCGCAGCAGTGCCTTGGCCGGTGGTCTCGCCGGACGGATGGACCACCCCGGCCGGAAGCTCCAGGTCCTGCTCGACCGCAGTCAGGCTTTCCCGCAGGACCTGCTCGGCAGCGTCGTCCTCCGCCTGCTGGCCGGACTCTAACAAAATCCACGTCGCCGTGGTGCCTAGCACGGCCTTGGCGACGAAGTCGTCGCGCCCCGGCGACTTGGTGAGCCGCCGCAGGTTGTCCTCGGCCAGCGGCGCATGCCAAATCAAGGTCGGTTCGCCGAAGCCGGCCGGGAAAAACAGGAAAGCCGCCGGCAGCGACACCTGCGCCAAGGGCAGATGCTTGACCGCCGGATCCTCGGGGGTCGCCGTCAGATCGAGCACCTGGACGGATAGATTCGCGGTACCGTCGTGTTCCCATGACTTGTCTAACAGACTGTCCGTCAGTTGCTGTTGCGCTGGAGTCAGAGGCTGGTCGTGGGCCACCACCAGCGCATAGTTGTCAGATATCCAGCGTTCCAAGGCGAAGCGGAAGACCGGGACGTTGCACGCACCCGCTGGGTGAAGTGCCGCGAACCACGCCATGCAGATGAGCACCGCACGGGCCAACCACGCGGCCCGGATGGGAGCACCACCGCCTGGCGAGCAGCCGGGACGGCGGTGCTCCGGGGCGGCGGTTCTGGCGGGATGGCAAGGCATATCAATCGGCTTGCTCGGTGACGATCTCCAGGCCGCTGAGCAGCGGCAGCGTGCGGGCGGTTAGAGTCTTTGCCTGCGGCACGAACTCGATGGTCAGGTTGGTGGTGGCCGGCACGCCCTTATAGGTACGGGTCAGGGCTTGCCGGGGGCCGCCGGCCTGCTTGACGATGTCGAGCGCCGCTTCCACCGTGCGGCCCTGCATGCGGATGCCGAACACGCGCTCGCCGGGTTTCACGTCGTCGAGTTCCGCGAAATGCAGCCGCACCTCATAGGTGCGCATGCCGGTGGGCGCCTGCGCCAGGGTGAGTTGATAGCGCGAGGACAGGAGCGACGACAGGCTGGCGAAGGACGGCTGCGCCTTGCCGTTAGGGCGGATGGCAAGGTTCAAGTCCTCCAGGGTGAGACCCAGCGACGTCAGCAACTTGCGCGGAATCGCGAGTTCCGCGCGGAAGCTGTCCGCATCGGCGGCGACCGCTGCGGACCACTGCGCGACGGGCACTTCGCGGGCGGGCAAATCATAGAGCAGCACCGACCCGTAGAACTCGCGACGGGTCGTCGGTTGCCTGATGACGGGCACCTCGCTGGCGTCGGTGGCGAGTTCGAGTTCGGGCACCATTTCGCCGCGCAGGATGTCGCGCCGCGTGCCGCCGCCAAAGGCGATGTTCTGGTCGCCGGCCTTGGGGTCGAAGGCCACCAGCTTCAGGCCGCAGCGGGCACCCGCCACCGGTTGGATGCCCAAGTCCTCCCACGGAAACAGCGCCTCCACCACCAAGTCCTCGCCACTCGCCGCGGACACCAGCGGCATGGCCGCCTTCCGATCCGTGCGGAACGTCTTCCAGTCGTCCATGTCCACCGAATCTTTGGTGTCCTTACCGAGGGTCGGCCGCAGGGCCTCCGCCGTGCCCTCTGCGGGCCGGATCAGGGTTTCGAGGAGGTTGCGCTCGCCCGCGCCGACGAGCTGCGTCCGCAGGGCACGCCAGTCCTTTTGCACCGAGAAGAAATCCTTGGGTATGGTTGTTAGCATGGCCAGCCCTTGGGGCGTCCACCCCACCCGGACCGTCCCGCGGTTTTCGGCCAGGGGCAGGACCACGCCTTGGTTAGCCCAATCACCGGCCCGGCCGTCGATGGTGAGTCCGGCGACTGGCGGAATGCGCAAGCGCCAGGAGACCTCGGCGCTGTAACGTGCGCCACCGGCGGACACTCCGAACTGGGCGCACGGGGAATGATGTTTGTCCTTCAAGATCACACTGACCTGATCGCCGGCCCAGAGGTTGCCCTGGTCTTCCTTCACGTTCTTCCGCCACGGCACGGCGGCCCCCTTGGCCAACTGGGGTTGCTCCTGATAGGCAAGATAGAGATTCGCCTCATCGAAGCGGACCCGCAGGCGGGCATTGGGCAGCGCCGCCTTGCCGCCTCCGGTGCGAACCGGAATGCCGTTGTCATCCGCCCAGGTGGCTTCGTCCAGCCGGGCATCAATGGTCACCGCACCGCGGAGCGGAAACGCCAGACAATCCTGCTTCGGATCGTAATAGACCAGACCGAGGCTGAGCGACTCGATCCCCAGCACCTGCGAGGCGTATATCCATGGCGTCTTGGTGCCTTGGATCAGCGTCCGGTCGGCATTGACCCGCACCGGCTGGCCGCCATCTAACAATGTCATCGCCAGCGGCATGCCGAAGGTGTGGGGGCGTTTCTCGGGGCCGGCGGCTTCCTCCATCAGCGGCTCGCGCGGATAGCCTAACCACAAGGTGCGGTTGTCGTCCCGGCGGTCGCCGGGGGCACCCAAATTGAGTGCGGCCCGCTTGATGCTGGCGCTTTTCGGTTTGGCATAGAACAAGGCCCAGTCCTCATTCTTGCGGACGGCCGCCGGCGCGAGCGCCAGCGAGGTTGAGAAGTTATAGGGGCAGAAGCAGTCGGCGTTGGCCTCCCCGGAAAACAACACCCCGAGCGCCGGCAGCAACGACACCCCGCATCCCGGCTTCATCCCGGGAAAGTTCCGCATGCCGCTGTCGTCCTCCAAGTCATACATGCCCAGCGTGCCGGAGCGGAAGAAATCCATCGTCAGCGAGGAAATCGTGCCACTGCACCCGTAGCCGCGCTGGTACTTCTGTTTTTCGGTTAGGCCGCTGAACGGATCCGTCCGCTCGCCGAGCGAGGGATTGACGTCGGAGGCCACGGGCGGGCGCGGGACGTTGCCGTCGTGGCGGACGAAATACGGCAGCTTGCCCCAGTTTTCGACATGGCTGGGGGCCGCCTTGCGGTCGGCCCGCGGGACGATGCCGGCGGGTGAGACCTGGGTGCTCGTGTCGCCGCTGAACACAAAGGTGGCGGTGCCGTTCTGCAGGAGATCCTGCGCGCCCGGGCCGGTTTGCAGGAACTCCCGCGATCCTGTTAGGGGCATTTCCCGCAGCCAGCGCCGGGGCGCTTCCTTGCCGCCTTCGTAGAGGAGCAGTTCGGCCCGCAAGTCGAAATTGGGCACCGCAGGTCCGGCGAGGCGGGTGATTTCCTCGAACGGGAGGCGCAGCACCACCGGCCCCTTGCCGTTCTCCGCGCGGGTCAGGGACAGCTTGGGCAGCACGCCGCCGCCCGGTTGCGCGTAGTTGCGGAACGTGGCGCTCGTGGTGTTGACGATGACCCCAAAGGCACCCGGCGCCGCCGGTCGCAGCCGATGCGCGGGTTCGCGGAAATCAAAATCCAACATCCAACAATCGGCGCTGTAGGGCGTGGGAGTGTTGGTTTCCAGCACCAGCTCCAGCCCCTGCGGGGTCTTTTGCACGGTGATCCTGCCCGAGTACTTGTTACCTTTTTTGGCATCGAAGGCCTGCGGCTTGGCGAGGTCGAAGACAAACGGCTTGGGGTCGCCGTACACCTTGAGGATTTCCCCGCTGCGGGCGTCGCATTGCAGAATGTTGCGGCTGCCGATATAGACATTCTGGTCGTCGGCGGAAATGCTGCTGAACCCTGGCACATACCATGACCATAACTCGGTGCCGTTGTATGCGTCGGTGGCAATCACATGCGACTCGCCTTGCAGAAACACGCGGCCGTGCGCCGGAATCGGCGGCGGATAATAGCGCCCGTGGCGGCGCAGCATGCGGTCGCGCCCCGGGCCGCCGAACCACAGGAGTTCCAGCGGCCACTTGAGGCGCTGGTCGGTCTGATAGGTTGAGTTCCAATCGAACGCGCCTTCGAGCGGGGCCCGCGCGACGTAGGGCACGCCGCGGGTGGTCACCAATTCCCGCGCGGGAATGCCCGCAGCCTCCAGTGAGGCGGCCATGCTGGCGGGCGCGGCACCGGGGAAATACAGCTTGCCGGAGCACGGTTGCAGCACCCGATAGAGTTCCTCGGGATTGATGCCACCGCCCGTGCCGCTAACGATCACGACGTTGGCGAAGAAGTCGGCGTAGGGCAGCACCCCGTTCGGCGGGCTCTGATGGACCACCACGCGCGTGCCATAACCATTTCCTAACAAACGTTGGCGGGCGCGGGCGACGGCGCTGGCGTCTGCCAGAAGACAGGTCACGTTGAGCATGCTGGCGGCGGCGAGCGCTTCCGCCAGCGCGGTGTCGGGCGTGCCGCAAACCAGCGCGAAACCCTTCGCCCCCGGATCGAGCGCGAGATTCGCCGGCAGTTTCGGCACCGGCTGGGCCTGCGCCTTGGGACTGGCCCCGACCACCGCCCGGCCGGTTTGCTGGCTGAAATCATAGAGCAAGCCGCAGTCGGTGGAGACCATCAAGTGCCCGTTGGCCACCGCGATGCCGCGGGCCTGGCCGCTCACCGGTGCCGACCACACGGTCTTGCCGTCGGCCACGCTCAACGCGCGAATCTCGCCGGCGGTGCCCACCAACAAGTGGCTGCCGGCCAGCGCCAGGCAGTAAACGCGAGGCGCCGCTTGTTGCCACCGTCCCTTGAGGTCCTTGCCCGAGGCCTCGACCGCCTCGACCGCGCCCATCCCGGCGGTGAAAAGGATGTTGTTAGAAAAAACCATCCGGTCGCGGCCGCCGATCGGTTCGATCATCCCGCGCAGGCGGCCCATGCCGCCGCGCACCGAACCGGGGAGTTTGTCGTATTTCGACCATTGCGGATTGAAGCTGCGCTTGCCTTCGCGCAAGTCATAGAACGCGATGCCATCGGACTCCCACAGATCGGCCTCGCCGAGGCGGGTGTCCTGGTCGCCCTGCCAGGCACGGGCGGCCACCATCACGCAATCGTCGCCGAGGGCGGCAGCGGTCGAGCCCGGCGTGCGTGCATCCCAGTAGCGGAGTTTCCCGGTCGCAAGATCGAAGCCGGCCGGCGCGCTCTGCCCGGTCGGAACCAACAGAACCTTGCCATCGGAAAGCAGGTCCCCTTGCGGCGTGGGGCCGCCATACGACAGCCCGTCGTGCGGGAAGAGTTGATAGTCCGCATTGCAGGTGTCGTTGCACCAGCGGACCTTGCCGGTGTGGCGGTCGAGGGCGAAAAAGCTGGTGCCTTCCGATGGCCACATGCCGGCGGTGGCATAGACGGTATCCCCGATGACGAGCACGCCCGAGCGGCACGGCCAGCGCGAGATCATGCGGCCGTTGCCGGAGAGCATGCGCTTGGCATCGAAATTGCGGTGGCTCCACACCAGCGTGCCGGTCTGCGCATTGAGGCAATACACCGCCCCGTCGTCGGATGCGAAATAGCACAGGTTCCCCACCAGATGCGGCGCGAAGCGGACCGGCGCGTCGGTGGTGAAGGACCAGGCAATTTGCCCGTCGGCCGCCTTGAGCGCGTACACCGTGTCCTCGGCCGACGATCCGAACACCACCAACCCACCGGCCGCCACCGGTTGATAGGCGTAATCAAAATCAAACCAGTTCACCGTGCGCCCCGGTTCGGGCCAGGCGGGACGCGGGGTGGCCCCGCTATGGACCCAGGTGCTCACCAGGGGAAACGCCAGTTGTTCCGAGGTCGCCGCCGAGCGTCGCTCGTCCTTGCGGAAGCACGGCCAGTCCTCGCCGCGACAAACGGCTGCCAGGGCAGTCATCGCAACCAGCACGACCGACGTGAGTTTCTTGAGCATCATCACGCGAGATTAGACAGCATCACGGCCCTCCGGGCAATGTCCAATTTGCGAAGCCGCTTGTCCGATTCGCGCAAAAGGACCGGCAGCGGCCTGTTGCTGCGCAGCCACAAAAATCAGCCGCACCCCGGTGAGGAGTGCGGCTGGGTGAAGCTTGGAGTGTCAGTTCGCGGCGGCGACGGCAGGCGCGGGCGCGGCGATGTTGACGCGGCGGCCTTCGCGGTCAAACAGAACCTTGCCATCAACGAGAGCAAACAGCGTGTGATCGCGGCCCATGCCGACGTTGACGCCGGGATGCACCTTGGTGCCGCGCTGGCGGATGATGATGTTGCCAGCGATGACGGCCTGACCGCCGAATTTCTTCACGCCGAGACGCTTGCTCTGGGAATCGCGACCGTTCTTGACGGAGCCTTGTCCTTTTTTATGGGCCATGGTAGGGAGGGGGTGGGAGGGGAGATTAACCAGTGATCGAGGTGACCTCGAGCTTGGTGAGATGACGGCGGAAACCCTTGGTCTTGTGGAAACCCTTGCGGCGCTTGAACTTGAAGGCCACGCCCTTGGGTCCACGGAACTGGTCGATGACCTTGGCCGTCACGGAGGCCCCGGCGACGGTGGGAGCACCGATCTTCACGGTGTCGCCCATCCCCACGAGCAGGACCTCGTCGAACTGGATTTCAGAATCGACTTCGGCGGCGAGCTTTTCGACGTCGAATTTCTCGCCTTGTTGGACGCGGTATTGTTTACCGCCGGTTTTGATCACTGCGTAGGCCATGGCCGGGATGGGGAAATAAGGTGGGGTCCCGCCGTTGTGGGCGGGCGGGGAGTTCAACACGCTCCCGGCTCCCATGCAAGTTTTTTTTTGAAATCCGCGATTTTGACGATAAGCCCGGAGCTGCCAGGCGGAAAATGACCGGAATCCGGCGGCAACGGCGGCGGCTCGGCAGCTCGGTGTGGAGCGGGCTTGACAGCTACGCTAGAGTGAAGTCCCGATGCCGAAGATCGCCATGCTGTCCGACATTCACGCCAATGATCCGGCGTTGAAGGCGGTCTTGCGGGAAGTCGCCAAGGCCAAGGCCAGCCGGGTGGTTTTCGGCGGCGATACCGTGGGCTACGGTGCGAGTTCCAATGCCTGCGTCGAGCGGGTGCGCACGATGGGCGGCGAGAGCGTGATGGGAAATCACGATTTCTACACCAACCACATCCGCCGGGATCGCTCAGCCTTGCCCAACAACCGCGATTGGCGGAAAAATCCGGTCTGGGCCGGCGTGGAGGAAGCGGCCCGGACCATGAGCGATGAGAACGCGGCCTGGCTGCGCGATCTGCCGTGGTTGCTGGATGTTCCCGGCGGCGTGGTGGCCCATGCCGCACTGCATCAACCGGAGGAATGGCCGTATCTGCGCTCCCTGACCGAGGCGTTTCCCACCTTGGACATCTTGCGCGAGTCCGCTTGTGGAATCGGCTTTTTCGGCCACACCCACCGGCAGGAATTGTTTTTCGACGCTGCCGAGGCGGTGACCCCGGAGCGGATCAATCAAACGCGGGTGCATCTGCCCGAGGGCGTGGTCTGTGCGGTCATGCTCGGCTCCGTCGGCCAACCCCGCGACGGCGATCTCCGCGCAGGCTGGACCCTCTGGGACTCGGACACCCGGGTGCTGGAATTCCGCCGCACCGAGTACCCCGCGCTGGAAGCCGCACACGACATCATCGCCGCCGACCTGCCGGTGGAATCCGCGCTGCGCCTCCTCGATGAACCCACCGCCCGCAACTTCCGCCGAATGCTCGGGTCCTGACGACGGCCATGGCTGAGCCCGCAGGAACCGGTTTCCCGACCCGTCCGACCCGTCCGACCCGTCCGACCTGTCCGACTGCGCGGCATCCTCTGGTCTGGCGTCTGGTGTCTGGCCCTATTCCTTGCGCTTGAGGAGCGGGAAAAGGACGACGTCGCGGATGCTCGGGGCACCGGTGAGCATCATGCAGAGGCGGTCCAGGCCGATGCCGATGCCGCCAGCCGGGGGCATGCCGTGTTCGAGGGTTTCGATGAAATCGTAATCGACCTTCTGGGTTTCCTCGCCGGATTGGTGTTCGAGGCGCTCGCGTTGCACGTCCGGGTCGTTGAGTTCAGAATAACCGGGCGAGATTTCCTGGCCGTTGATGATGAGTTCGTAAACCTCCACGGTCGTGCCGCCGGGACTGACCTTGGCCAGCGGCACCAGTTGGCTGGACACCCGGGTGACAAAGCACGGGTCGAAGGTCTTTTCCTCGACGAGTTTTTCGAAGACCTGCTGAATGACCTCGTGATCCTCCATTTCCTTGGAAATCCGCACGTCGAGGGCCTCGCAGCGCTGGCGGCGGCCATCGGGTGTTAGAGCGAGGAACTCCGCACCGGCGGCGGCGGCGATGAGATCGTGATAGGCGGCACGCCGCCACGGGCGGGCGAGGTTGATGGTGCGGAGGACCTTGCCCTCGTCGTCCTGGTGTTCGATTTGCAGGCCGCCGCAGAAGGTTTCCGCGAGGTGGCAGACGAGTTCCTCGACCAGATCGGCCATGCCCTCGAAATCGGAAAACGCCCAGTACGCCTCCAGCATGGTGAACTCCGGATTGTGGCGGCGCGAAATCCCCTCGTTGCGGAAACTCCGGTTGAGTTCGAACAACTTGGTGAAGCCACCGACCAACAGTCGCTTGAGGAACAACTCAGGCGCGATCCGCAGCGTGAGCGGCATGCCCAGGGCATTGTGATGGGTTTCAAACGGGCGGGCGGCGGCCCCGCCGGCGACATCCTGGAGCATCGGCGTTTCCACTTCCAGAAACCCGCGATCCTGCAGAAAGCGCCGGATTTCGGCAATCATCAGCGAGCGCTTCACAAACAACGCGGCACTCGCGGGATTGCCCATCAAATCGAGGTGGCGCTTGCGGTATTTCTGTTCGCGGTCGGCCAGCCCGTGCCACTTGTCCGGCATCGGCCGCAACGCCTTGGACAACACCGTGAAATTCACCACCCTGATCGTCGGCTCGCCGGTGCGGGTGGTGAAGGTGTCCCCCTCGATGCCGATCCAATCCCCGCGATCCAGGCACTTCCAGACGGCGACCTCGTGTTCTGACAGATTTTTGATCCCGACGTAGCCCTGGATCGAGCCATGAATGTCGCCTACCTGGATGAAGCAGGATTTGCCCATGTCACGCAGCGCGGTGATGCGCCCGGCCACCTTCACATGCAGACCTTCCGCGAAATCCGCGTGCAACGCGGCGGGGGTGGTGGTCACGTCGAAGCGCGTGCCAAACGGATCGACCCCAAGGTCACGGAGTTTCCCGAGCTTCTCGCGCCGGACGGCGATCAGTTCGGCTTCGGTGTGGTGGAGGTGCGGGGTGGCGGCGTCGCTCATGGCAAACGCAGGCATAAACGGAATCCACTGCGGAAGCAAGGACAGCTTTGGTGAAGACGACGTGAAAATGCGCATTTGCAGGCCATTGGCGGCCTTGGACCAGAGACGGGGCCACGCGCCGCGACACGCGGCCAGACCGGGCGCGGCGTGATTTGGTTTCTAACTTATTTGACTCCGCGGAATTTCGGAATTAAATTACTTCGATTATGGAATTCGATTCATCACCTTCCCATCCTCCGGCCTGCGGGTTGGCTGTTCCGGCCACGTTCACTCCGCACGCAAGCCCCCGCATAACCGCTAATTCCAACGCCATGTCGTCCGCCTCTCTCGCGACCATCCTGCCGGCAGACGAGTTGTTTCGCTTGCAAGTCTTCGCTCCCCTGGTGGACCGACCCATCGCGGTGCGGCGTGGCAGGGAGTGGGTGACGCTGAAGCTCGTGGAAGCCAAGGCCAGCGGCGGGCGCGGTGCGGGCGAGAAGTTCGCGTTGCTGTTCGCTGGCGGGCTGGAGCAGCCGTTGCAGCAGGGCACGCATGATTTTGAGCATCCGGCGCTCGGCGTTTTTGAGCTGTTCATCACTCCGGTCATCACGACTTCCCGCGATTCGCTGATGTATGAGGCGGTGATCAATCGCGAGACCGGCGTCTGACCTACCCCTTTCTTTCCCAACCCACCCACACTATGGCATCACCCTTCCTAGGCCAGATCATGATGGTCGGCTTCAACTTCTCGCCGCGCGGCTGGGCGCTGTGCAATGGACAAGTCCTGCCGATCAACCAGAACCAGGCGCTCTTTGCCATTCTAGGTATCACTTACGGCGGCAATGGCACGATCAACTTTGCGCTCCCCAACCTGCAAGGGCGTGCGCCGATGCATCCGGGCACCGGGCCCGGGATCAGCGCGACCCTCGGCCAGACCCTCGGCGAGGAGAACCACACGCTGCTCACCGCGGAGATGCCAGCGCACGGCCACGGCGGGGCCGTCTTGGGCACGCAGACATGCAGCACGGCCGCAGGGGCGAGCAATCTCCCCAGTGGCAACTTCCCCGCCGTGACCCCGCGCCCGCTTTATGCCAATGCGCCCAATGGCAACCTCGGTGCCGCGAGCACCGGTCAAGCCGGGGGCAGTCAGGCCCACAACAACGTCCAGCCCTACCTAGCGCTCAACTTCGTCATCGCCCTGACAGGCATCTTCCCTTCCCGGAACTGATCGCGGGAACCCGCTCCATATCACCCTTCACCGCTTCCACCATGGCCTCCCCCTTCATTGGCGAAATCATCATGTTTGCTGGCAACTTTGCGCCCAAGAACTACGCCTTCTGCAACGGCCAGCTCATGAACATCGCACAAAACACCGCGCTGTTCAGCATTCTCGGCACCACCTATGGCGGCAATGGCACGGCCAACTTCGGGCTGCCCAACCTCCAGGGAAGCCTGCCCGTAGGCTATGGACAAGGCCCCGGCAGGTCAAACTACGTGCTCGGCCAAACCGGCGGCGCGGCCGTAGTGACGCTCACCGCCGCCCAATTGCCTGTGCATACGCACCAGTCCGCGGTCAATGCAGCCACTGCCCCTACCACGGCCAACCCCGTCGGAGCCTATCCCGCCACCCCGGCCAGCGGCACGCCGTATGCCGGCACCGGCGGGGCGAGCATGGCGGCAGGTGCCTCCGGCAGTCTCGGCAGCGTCGGCGGCAGCCAACCACATAACAACCTGATGCCATCGCTGTGCGTGAACTTCGTCATCGCCCTGTTCGGCATCTTCCCATCCCGCAACTAACCTTCAGTTCCTACTTTCCCGCCATGGATGCCTCCAGTTCGCCGAGCGAAGCCACACTTAGTGCAAACAGTTCCCGCCGCACCTTCCTGGTCCGCGCCGCCGCCTTCGGTGTGGTGCCGCTCGCCCTCGGTCTGTTGGTGAATCAGCAGCGGGATTTTCTCGCGCCAGCCATGAAGGCCGCTGCGTCCGGTGCCCCACCGCTCGGCTTGGATCGCTTCGTGCCGCTCATCGGTTCGACGTTTGTTGCCGCAGCCACCCCCGCCGGACCTGCGCTGAGGCTGGTGCTGGCCAAAGCCGATGCCTTGAAACACCACCGACCCGGCGTAGCGGAGCAGTTTTCGCTGCGCTTCATCGCTCCCGCGGGGCATTCGTTCGACAGCCGCATTTACCAACTGGAACACCCCGCACTCGGCAGCATGGAGTTGTTCATCACCGCAGTCGGCTCGGCCATCATCCGTGGCGAGCAGCAGAATGGCGAGGCCATCATCAACTTCGTGCGTCGTCCGGCCTGAGTTTCGTTCCTTCACCCTTGGCTTCCCACCCTTATGTCAACCCCCTTTCTCGGTGAAATCAAGTTGTTCGCTGGCAATTTCGCTCCCGTCGGTTACCACATTTGCGATGGCTCACTGCTTGCCATCAGTCAAAACGACGCCCTGTTCGCGCTGCTCGGCACCATGTTCGGTGGCGATGGCATCCAAACGTTCGCCCTGCCGGATCTGCGCGGACGGGTGCCCGTCCACATGGGAACGGGAGCCGGTTTGTCCACCCGCATCATCGGACAAGTCGGCGGCGAGGAAAACCACACGCTGCTTACCGCGGAGATGCCCGCGCACTCGCACACCACTCCCGCGACACGGGCAAGCAGCCAGCCCGCCACCGAGACGGATCCGGCAGGCCGCGTCTTCGCCGTGCCCACGGATGGCGGCCTGACCTACGGTGCCACGGCCAGCGTCAGTCTCGGCGGCACCGCCACCGCCAGTAATGGCGGCGGTCAGGCACACAACAATCTGCAGCCATACGCCTGCGTCAACATGATCATCGCCTTGGAAGGCATCTTCCCGTCCCGCAACTGAGGGGTTCGCCGCCCGGCCGCAACGCAAACATCCAACTTTTTTGCCACTCATGAAACCCCTTCCACCGCCGCGCCATGGCTGCCTCAGAAGACTTCTCGCCACCCTGCTGCTGACGGCGACCGCCGCCAGCGCCGCTCCCATGCTCAACTGGAGCGCAACGGTGGACACCGGGGCCGCCGTCGCCGACCGCGCCAAAGCCGTCGGCGTGATGACCACCGGCGACGTCATCGCTGTCTCGCAGATCGGCGCGGGGACCGCCGCGCAGATTCGGGTCCAGCGCCTCGCCGGCGGCACCGGCACGGCGATGTGGACGCGGGATGTCGGTACGGCTGGAATGGCCGATGACGCCGCGGCAATCGCCATCGTGCCGGCGTCGGGCGCTGCCTATGTCGCGGCCCGCGCCGCGACGGCTGCCAGCGGCTTGGATTGGCTCGTCTTCAAGGTCAAGGGGACCGACGGCACCCTTGACTGGGCTAGCAATTTCACCTACAGCATCGCAGGCAACGATGAACCCCGTGCGATCGCGCTCACCTCGGACGGGAACCTTGCCGTCGCAGGCATGGAAACCAACCCGACCAGCGGACAGGGCCGTCTGCGCGTGACAAAGCTCAATGCCACCACCGGTACGCAGATGTGGAATTACACCAGCCCTACCGATGACACGGATGCATTTTGTGTGGGAAGCGACGCAACGGGCAACGTGATCGCCGCCGGGCGCATTGGCCTCGATGCCTACACGGTCAGTCTGTCGAGTGCGGGCTTGGTGAACTGGACGCAGACCTACAACGGCGCCGGCAATGGAAATGATGCTTGGAACGCCATCACGGTGTTTCCCAATGGCGATATGGCCGTCGCAGGCTACGTGACCGGTTCGAGCGGCGGACAAAACTTCGCGGTTGCCCGCTATGCCGCGGCTGGCGGCAGCCCCGCCTGGGTGCGCGAGATCAATGGGACCGCCAACGGCAGCGACATGGCCTTCGACGCCACCAACGACGGCACGGATGTCGTTGCCGCAGGTCTGCTGCGCGACACAACCCATGGTCAGACGGCTTGCGTTGCCAAGCTGGCGGGGGCGAGTGGCACGCTGACCTGGTCCAATTCCGTCAACGGCACCAACGCTGTCCTCGAGGCCACCAACGCGTTCTTTGCCGTGCGCATGTTGGGCACGGAGATTGTCGCCGCAGGCACCCAGGCCGATGCCACGCACCAAGCCAATATCCTCATCAGCCGGTTTTCGGCCGCCGGCGTGCTACAGGAATCCACCGTGTTTGACGGTACCGGCCACAACGACATGCTGCTCTCCAAGAGCCTGCTGGCAACGGCCAGCACTTCGACTTTCGTGGTCGGCGGCGACAGCGAGAATACCACCGCCATCAGCAACGGCGCACTGTTTTCCTATGCGCATGGCGCCGTGGACCATTGGCGGCTGGTCACCCTGGGAAGCACGACCAACACGGGCAATGCCGCCGACGCTGCCGACCCGAACCACAACGGCATCAGCAATCTGCTCGAATACGCCCTCAACGGGGATCCGCTCGGCACCACCACCGGCACCGGCATCCTCCCCAAGGTTTCCCGCAGCGGCACCAACCACCTGCAACTCGCGTTCGCCCGCTATCTGGACCGCACGGATCTCAGTCTGACCGTGCAGGCCAGCGACACCCTCAATGGCACTTGGACCGACTTGGCACAAAGCGTGAACGGCGCAGCCTTCACCCTGCTCAGCGGCGCGGCGACCGTAACCGAGTCCGGAACCGGCAACAGCCGGTCGGTGACCGCAAGCGACCTCTATCTGATAACCGATCCCGCCCACCGGCACCGCTTCATGCGTTTGAAAGCGACGCTGCCGTGAGTGGGGTCCGATTGACACCGCCGGAGTCGGCACGCTCACCGCGATGGCTTTCCCGCCGCAAACCCGAAACCTCACCCGATTCCCTTCTTCAAATCTCTAACACTCCAGATGATTCCGGCTGCGGCCGCCGCATTGCCCCGCAATTTCCGCGCCCCGCTCGTGCGCTTCCCGCCAAAACCATCCCTGCACGCCCGGAACACCCCGTCCACAAACTCCCGACTCCCGAGCACCGCCCCATCCGTGAAATACCTCACCCGGCACCGCAGCATCTTCCCCAGCGCCACGTCCCGGCTGTGCTCCAGTTGGGCCAGTTCCGCTTCCACCGCTTCCTTCTTCATGCCTTTCCTAACCACCTTCACCTCAATGCCGCCCCCGGCACCGCTCACTTCCTTCAACCGCTCCTCGCCCTCGGCCAACAATATCATCCGGTATTCCTTCGACACCTTGCCCGCCCAGTGTCGCGCGTCCGCCTCGTAACCCTTGTGCGCCATCAACGCCCGGACCAAACCCGCCCGCGCCTTCTTGCCGTCGCCTCTTGACCCGCCGCCCATCGCCTCACCATAACTGCTCCAGCGGTAATCCGCCGGGTCCGCCACCATCCCGGCCCGCACCGGATTCAAGTCGATGTAGGCGGCCATCGTCCGCGCCGCGATGCCGTCCTCCACCAGTACGCTCTTGAACACATCCTCCCACAGCCCGCCGGTGCGTTCGTGCTTGCGGTTGAACCACTGGGTGAAGCGTTGCATGAACCCCTTCATGAACTCGCTCAAACTGTGCATCCGGTAGGTGAACCGCGCGTGCAATTCGCCGACTGCCGCCTCATTTCCCGACTTCCGGCACTCCCCCAGCCGCTTCGCCACCTCCGCCACGAAGGCCTCGCTGTAGAGAAACCTCAGCCGCTTCAGCAAGTCCGCATCCGAGAATCCGCCCGCCGGCAACGGCGGCACCTCCAGCAACAGGTGAAAATGATTGCTCATGAAGCAGTAAGCCAGCACCCGGCAGCCCGAGAAATTCTCATACATCCGCATGAATGTTCGCTGTTGCTCCTTCTCCTCCCGTCCAAAGGCAAACCGCCGCTCCACCACGCGGCTCAGGCAGTGGTAGATCGCCGGCTTCTCCGTCGAGTCCTTCCAGGGGGCGATGAATCGTGCGTGCATGGCTATTGGGGGGGTGGGCTTTGGGGGGTTGGGCTATCGGTGGTGATGTGGCGCTCCGCCGCCACTCTGGCACCGATTTCATGCCGACGCAAGGACTTTTTGATAAAAGGAGACTCCTTTTGTCAGGCTGGCGCTGTGGCGCTGAATCGTTACGTCGCATGGGATTTGACTGTTAGGTAACAATCACTCGGGTCTGAGGCGTGCCGCCCAGCCGCCGCCTTCGGCCAGCTTGATCGCCAGCTTGGTGGCATTGCTCACGGTGCGGGTTGTCTGCTTGAAGTCATCGGCCCGGCGGTCGGCATTCACGCCGTCTTGATAGATATCCATCCTGAAATTGCCAGCGGGCAGGAACGACAAGTCCGCTGTCAGATCGCGCGGTGTCGAATCGGTCATGGCGCCGCAATACCAATCGGCTCCACTGCGGCGGGCCACGACGATGTAATCGGCGATCCTGGCGTCAAGCACGCGGGTGTCGTCCCACACTGACGGCACTGCGGAAAGAAACTCCATGCATGCCGGTTCGCGCAGGTAATTGGTCGGTGAGTCGGCCAGCATCTGCAGCGGACTCTCATAGACGACATACATGGCCAGTTGGTGGCAGCGCGTGCTCATGCTCATCGGCCGCAGGAAGTTCTTGGTGAAACCGGCACGCGTCGCGTTGAGCATCGCCCCGGGCGTGAAATCCATCGGCCCGAGGAACATCCGGGTGAAGGGCAGGGTCACCGTGTGCTCGGGTGTGATGTCATCACTCCACTTGTTCCATTCCAGCCCGCGCACGCCCTCGGTGGAAATCAGGTTGGGCCAGGTGCGGGTGAGCAAGGCCGGCCGCAGGGCGCCGTGGAAATCCACCAGCATCTTGCGCTTGGCAGCCTCCGCCGATACACGGTGATAGAAATTCATCAATGGCTGGTCGTCGCGCTGCATGAAATCCACCTTGATACCTTTGATCCCCCAGCGTTCAAACCGATCAAGCGCCGGCTCTAACTGGTTGTCCAGCGTCTTCCACACCGCCCACAGGATGATGCCGACGTTATGCTTGTTCCCGTAGGCGATGATTTCCTCCATGTCCATGCCCGGCGAAACCTTCAGGAGGTCGCCCAGGACATACCAACCCTCATCGAGCACCACGTATTCGATCCCGTGCTGCGCGGCGAAGTCGATGTAATATTTGTAGGTCTCGGTGTTCACGCCCGCCTTGAAATCCACGCCGCCGAGGTTGTTGGCATTCCACCAATCCCACGCGACCTTGCCCGGCTTGATCCAGGTGGTGTCTGTTAGATCCGTGGGCCTGGCTAGCAGATAGACGAGCGGGTTGGTGATCAGGTCGCCGTCCTTGCGTGCAACGCCCAGCAGCCGCCACGGATAGGTCCGGCTGCCCTGGGTCATGGCAATGTAGTCGGCAGTCTTGGTGACCTTCACATCACGGTCTCCGGCAAGCTGCTCTGCTAGCGGATAGGGCGGGAATGCCCCCGCCAGGCCCGAGGTGCCGGTGCCACGCAGCCACAGGCCCGGGTAATCGAGCACGTCGGACTCGGCGACCGCGATCTTGACGCCCTTGGCGTCGACAATGGCCGGCAGGCTTGCCAGGTGTCTCGTCTCCAGGTCGCGGAGCGCCCGGGGGAGATAAGCCCGCTCGTTGTGAGAGTAGAAACTCTCTTCCTCGGGATAATAGGTGATGAAGTTATCGGCGAAATTCAGCGCCACCTCCTCGGCGGATACCTTCACTTCGGCGGCCGGCAGTGCGGTTTCCCAGCGATAAGCCACGCCCTCGTTGTAAGCACGGAAGACCACCGCATAGCCGCCGTCCATATCGAGCCGCAGCTCGTTGTAGTGGTCGCGGAGTTCGGCGGCCTTCTGCCGCACCACCGGTTTGAGGATGCCGTCGTGGCTGCCGGGCGTGGCCGATTTCAGCTTTGGAGCCAGGCCCAGTGTCGTGGCGTCGATGGTGAGCGAGAGTGTCGAGTTCCTGAGCACGGGGCTATTGTCCACCGTCACATCGTAGCAAATGCGCTCATCGAGGCGGATAGCCATCACGATTCCGCCATCGGGCGAGCGCAGTTGGTGGCTTGCCTGAGCCGCCCCCGCCAGGGGTGCCAGCAGGTTGAGAACGGAACACGCCGAAACGAGCAGGGATTGAGTTGTCATGAGGGATGCGGGATGCCTTGCGTTTGAGGATACCCGCCCGCCGCGTGTTGCCAAGGGTTTTGTGACAATGTGTGACAATATCGCCTAACAGCCGCGGCAAGGCCGCAGCGCCGGGAATCGACTCGGCCGGCTGCCGGGCAACGGTGGTTGCCTGTTAGAGAAAAGGGGCAATCATGCCGGGCGGCGGGAAAGGAGGACAGTCCCGTAGCTACTCCCGGAGGCGTCGACGTCTTTCAAACGCGTGGACTGCTAGCAAATGGTTTGGATGATCGCCCGAATCATTCGTCATTGCCTGGGCTGCGGTTTTGCACATCTGTCTGTGCCGTAATCCGTCTTGGGGTATCATCCATTTTCCGGCCCGCGATGTTCCTGTCTAAGATCTATTTTCTCTGCTTGCCACTGCTTAACGAGCCCTTCTTCGATGCTTCCCCTGCGAGCCCTTGGCGGCCAACCACCTGCTCATTGCCGGTCGCGCGCCTCCAGAGCCAGGCGGCCCAGATCACGATGGTGATCTCAAGCATGAACGACCAGTGGAGAATGAAGTTGAGCCACCAAGGGTGGTAAACCGCAGGGACGCTGGCCAGTGCGAAGGGTCTGTCGATGAATGGTGCAAACCACCAGATGTCGCCGACGATCGTGTCAAGGATCAGATGGCAGAACCCTGCCACGGCGAAGACCAGGGCGTAAGCGCCGAGTTGCTCCCGGCGCCCTCTCGATAGGCAAAGCAAGGCTGCCACGAGAATCAGAGCGAACCACAAAACCGGGTAGTGCGAGCAATACTTGTGATGGTGGGTGTGTCGGTGATCGACGAGGTGAAAATAGAACATGTCCAGGTCCGGAGCGAGCGAGCCACAGAGCCCCCAGAACATGAACGTGCGGTAATTGCCAACGTGGCGGCGGAAGCGCGAATAGCCGAGCTTCGACAACACGTAGCCGGCGGGAAGGTGTCCGATGATCATGAGGTGCGATTGGGAGCATGCGATGCGTGGCTTGCAGTGTCGAGCGGATATCGGAGCCGTATGTCCGGTGGTGTGAAACCCGAAAGCCAATCCAGGGGACACGATTGGCCATCCGCGTTGAATCCTGCGTGAAACTCAACGATGCCCTGCGGAATATGGCCATCCAACGACAAGGTGAGGAGAACCTCTTCCGGCACACCCTCATGAACAAGCCCCCGGATGTTCTGGAACCCGAAGCGCCGGTGGTACTCCGGGTGCCCCACGAGGCAGCATCCCTGGGCCCCAAGGTCCTTCAGACGTGATCTCCCAATGAGCAACGTCCTGGTCCATGGCCTGACCGTCGAAGCGAGCTTCAGCGGCGACCCCGAATTGGTGATGCAAGCCGTGGCGATGGACCCCCTGACCTCCGCCGTCCTGACCCTCAAGGAAATCCGCGAGATGGTCGCCGAGATGCTCGCGGCGGAACGAAAGTATCTGCCGCAGTTTGCCGGCCGCAAGCTGCGCTCCGTGCCGGCGATCACCGTGCCGCCTGACGTGCAACGGCAGGAAGTCCCGCTCGGCCCCGCGCTGGCCATCGCCAATCGCTTCGGCACCCTCGCCAAGGCGTGAGCATGGCGCTGCTGGCACCGTCGCTTCCCCGTTGGCGCATCTCGTAAGAGTGCGTGGCTCGTGGCGGCGGTTGCCAACCGCCAGGCCCGGCAAGCCAACCCGACCACGACGGATTTTTGCACGGCGGGCTTTGGCTCGGGATTTCCTATCCCAACGGGATTGCGTCGTCCAGCCCAGGGTTGGCTCGCAGAGCTCACCCTGGGAACACCCGTCCAAGCAACCCGAACGACAACGTCACAGTTCCTGATCCCGGCGGAAAATGAGTTGGCACTTGTTGGCGTTTCAGACGAATTCGTGAATCATCCGCGCATGGGTGTTCGGGTGGCAGCAGTGCCGATGCGGGGTCATGTCTTGCTCTTACTTGAGCATTGAATGTCGTGCCGAACTCATGGGTCGCCTCGCGAATCAGTGGCCCGCTTGCCGCCGACGGCTCCGCACCCACCCATTCCCCCACGAGGACAAACGCAACGATGGGGTGGCGAAGAAGGAAGAGCCGACGCCGCGGGTGCGGGGCGAGAGAAGCAGAGGATGGAAGGTGCCTGTTCACATGTGCAACACTTCGGATGGAGTGGAGTCGAATGCGGTGCGGATCACGGCGTCGTTTCTTCTTCCACGCGAAAATAATGCTTCGGCACGTTGCGGGTCGAATAGAACCTTTGGATTTGACCACCGTTGCCGGCGATGCCGCTTTCCACGGCGGTCCAGGTGGATAGGTCGGGCGAATCCTCAATCCGGTAGGTCTTGCCAAGCGCGGAGGGGAAGGTGAACTCAATGGCCGTCCGGGCCTCGGCGACAAGGGCGGGATGGTCCAAGGGGTCGAGGGGCAGCTTGCCGGTGAGCACCTCGTAGCCGTCAAGGAAGCCGTCGCCGTCGGTGTCACCGACCTTCGGATTGGTGCCGTGTGCAAGCTCCGCGCCGTCATTGAGCCCGTCGTGGTCCGTGTCAACATTCATGGGATCGGTGTGATAGACCTGCAATTCATCGGGGTCGGTAATTCCGTCCCCATCGGAGTCGGCACGCTTGGGATTCGTATGGTAGATATTGATTTCATCGACATCAGACAGGCCATCGCCATCGTCGTCGGTGTCGGCGTTGTCTCCGATGCCGTCGTGGTCGGTGTCGAGCGTCTCCGCCGGGTCGAGCGGGAAGGCGTCCTTGGAATCCTTAACCCCGTCGCCGTCCGTATCCCACAAAGTCGGGTTGGTGCCATACTCCACTATCTCCTGAAAATTCGTGAGTCCGTCGCCGTCGGTGTCGCCGGTGTCGGGTGTGAAGCTCGCCGTGATCGTTTTGTCGGAGTCCATCAGGACGGCCAGCGGGTTGGCGGTGCCGGCAACGTCGCCGGACCAACCGGTGAAGAGGTAGCCGGGGGTGGGCGTCGCGGTCAGGATGGCGGTGGCATTGAGCAAATAGGAACCGCCGCCGGTGACAGTGCCATTGCTGCCGCCAGTGATGAGAGTTCGGTATTCGCGAGTATCAATGGTGAAGTTCTGCGTGACATCGGGGGGGACGCCGTTGGCTGCGGTGATGGTGCCGGTGAAGACACCTTCTGCGGTCGGTGAACCGAAAATCAACCCGCCCCTACTAATGACTAGACCGTCGGGCAGTGACCCTGAAGTCACTGAAAAAGTAGGCGCAGGCGTGCCTGTCGCCGTGCAGGTGTGATTGTAGGCCGTGCCAATCTTGCCGGTTGGGGGAAGCGCGGTGCTGGTAATATGGGGCAACACCCCGATGAAGGTAGAGTAGCCATACCAAGTTGGGGTGGTGAAATCCACCATGCCGTTCAGGGAATACACTGCGAAGCCGACGGCGGCGTTATCAAAAACACCAGAGCCAAGCAAAGGAGCATCGTCCAAGAAAGCCGCTGCCTTCAGCCTGCTGCAATCGGAAAAAGCCGCCCCTCCGATACTGGTTACGCTAAAGCCTATCGTGGCTCTGGTCATGCTGGTGCAGCCCCAGAATGCATATTCCCCGATGCTGATGACGCTGTTTGGGATCGTCAAGCTGGTCAGGCTGGTGCAGAATTGGAATGTTTGGGCTCCGATACTGGTGACACTGGCGGGAATGGTGACGCTGACGAGTTTGGTGCATTCGTAGAATACCCCAAGTCCGATGCTAGTTACACTGTCCGAAATCGTCACGCCGATCAGTCCACTACAATAGGCGAACGCGTAGTCCCCGATGCTTGTGACACTGTTGGGGATAGTAACGCTAGTCAGGCTTGAACAGCTCTGGAATGCTTGTTCCCCAATACTGGTAACGCTATTCGGGATTGTGACGCCGGTAAGGCCTCTGCAACCGTAGAAAGCACCTTGCCCAATGCTGGTGACGCTGCTGGGGATCGTGTAAGTGCCGCCCTTTCCTGCTGGACATACAGTGAGGGAAGTTTTCAATTTGTTGAAGACTACGCCATCCGCGCTGCTAAAGTTTGGATTTGAGGTATCGACCGATATGGCGGTTAGGCTGAAGCAGCCATAAAAGGAAGCTGTTTCAATGTTGGTGACGCCAGTGCCAAGCATGACGCTGGTCAAGCTGGTGCAGCGCCCGAACGCATCACCTCCGATGCTGGTAACACTGTTGGGGATTGTGACGCTGGTCAGCTTGCTGCATTGATCGAACGCACCGCCTCCGATGTCGGTCACTGGCTTCCCGACGATGGTCGATGGAATATTGACCGCACCGGTTGCGGTCTCCGGGTAGTCGGTGATGGTGATGTAGGTGCCGTTGTCAGTGTAGGTGAACAGCCCGAATGTGTCTGCGACTGCGGAATGCACCAGACAGCAAAGAACTGCCAGCGGTTTGAGCCAGTGGGATTTCCCCTCAATCCGTCGTCTCTTGGCGGGACGGGGGGCGGAGGGAACCAGGGCGCGGTGGGGAGCAAGCGGGAGGCATGGATTCATGACGGGATGTTGGTTGCGGTGGAAACACTCCGCCCCGCCGGACGGACTAGCAAGCAGATTCCGCGCTGACGGGGCGGGAGATAGGGGCCGGGCGATCAGGACGCCCTTTCAGGGCTTGGGATGGCTTTGCGGTGTCCCCAGGGCGGCACTGCGCTTTGCCCTGGGCTGACACCGGATGCCCCGGTGGGGCAATTGCTAGCGAATTGCTTTTCGGGGTTGGTGTGCATGAGGGGCTGAAGAGAGGTTCGGAGAGCGGGAGAAAAGGGGGGTGCGGGGACATGTCGGACATGTCGGACATGTCGGACGCGTCGGACGCGTCGGACGCGTCGGACTGCTAGGGAATTGCTTTTCTGGGTTGGTGTGCATGAGGGGCTAAAGAGAAGTTCGGAGAGCGGGAGAAAAGGGGTTGGTTATTCTTCATGACTTCTTCGAGCCATCCCTGGCGGGGCGGGAGAGGAGATAACGCAGGGCGTGCCAGAGGCCGGCATAACGGAAGTTCGGGTCGGTGTAACGCTCCAGCACATAAAAGCAGAAGTAGTAGGCGCGACAGAACGCCCACACCGCGATTCCGAGCAGGACCAACCGCCGCGGCTCGAACTCCGGCCACAGCAGAAGCGCCGCTGCCAACAGGCCCAAGAACAGGAACAGGGCACCCTTGAGTTTCAGGAGGCGGGGAGAAGTGATGTCCATGGGCGGCGGGCGGGTCGAGGAAGCTATTTGGCGCCTTTCAGTTCCTTCAGGCGATCCTCCGAGAGTCCATCTCCCAAGGCGGCCGCCTGGCGATACCATTTCGCCGCTTCCTCCTTATCGATCGGGACGCCGCGGCCATCTTTGCAGCAATCGCCAAGCGTTCGCATGGCTGGGGTGAAACCCGCGTCGGCAGCCTTGAGCAGCCATTTCACGCCATCTGGCTCGCCCTTGGGCACTCCGCTCCCATCCACGTAGCAACATCCGAGAAAGTACATGGCATCCGAACTTCCCTGATCCGCCGCCTTGCGATACCATTCGACGGCTGCCGCCGCGTCCTTTGCAACCCCGATTCCGCCGCAGTAACATTTGCCAATGTAAACCATGGCCCCTGTTTCACCCAATGCGGCTGCCCTGCAATACCATTGCAGCGCCGACTTCTCGTCAACTGGAACTCCGTTGCCCATAGCATAGGCGAGGCCGAGGCGGAACATTGCGTTGGCGTCGCCCAAGTCCGCAGCCTTGCGCCAGCATTTCACGGCATCCCCCTGGTTTTCCGGCATGCCGAAACCGTAACAATGGGCAGCTCCCAACACGGCAAGCCATTGCCGGCCTCCCTGCTCGGCGTGTTCTTCAAAGTCGGCGGCAAGGGCCTCTCCAAAAAAGGACTTCGCCGCTTCCTCGCGCGCACCCATGAGCCGCGTGCGGTCATAGCGACAGCACCATCCACGCAGGAACAAACCTAGCGGATGCTTCTGCCCGGCGGACCGACGCGCCCAGGCATCTGCCTCTTTCGGATTTGCGGCCTTCCCGTCCGTGCCGAGGAGATAAGCGCGGGCCAGCAGCGCCTGGGCCAGCGGGTCGCCGGCTTCGGCCATCGTGGGCCATTTCTCGGGCGGGGCCTGGTCGGCGGTGACTTGGGCGGGAGGCTCCGCGGCGAGCGGCGACGCGGCGGGACTTTCGGCGCGGACACCCATGACGGCGGCCAGGGCCGGCGCGGCGAGGAATCGGGCCAGCTTGTTCATGGCAAGGGCGGGCACGGCGGCAACCGGATTTTCCAACTGCTAGGGAATTGCTTTTCGGGGTGGGTGTGCATGAGGGGCTAAAGAGAGGTTCGGAGCGCGGGAGAAAAGGGGGGGTGTCACTCCCCTGCCCATTGGCGGGGGACTGGATGAACTCAAATGGCATAACTCATATTTGAAAAAAACATTTTCGTCAGGGGCGCTGCCGCTGAACCCAGGTTGTGTTTCATCGTTTGGTCATTCGTCATGTTTTGAAATCCGCTCCTCTCCGGCAGGGCGGCTCCGCCTGTGCCCTGCTCGTCGCTCCGCTGCTTGCTGTTGCTAGGGGACTGAACTGCGGGCAAGACGGAACCCCACGGAGAGGTAGGAGTCGTACGGGTAGGCGTATTCGTTGCGGTCCGCGACGCGGCAGGAGTTCGCGTCGCCGTACCAACCGCCGCCCCGGAACACCCGGACCGAGCCCGAAGCAGCACCACGCGGATCTGTCTGCGTCGCCGAGGGGTAAGGTCCATACCTATCCCAGCACCACTCATACACATTCCCCGCCATGTCATATAACCCGTAACCGTTCGCGGCAAAACTCCCCATCGGCGACGTGTAGGGAGTCCCGTTGACCGCGTAGGTCGGATGATAGCCGAGCGTCGAACTCAGGTCGTACTTGTAGGAGCTGTTGCCATAATAGTTCGCCTGGATGTGGGTGATGGAGTTCCCCCACGGGAAGCGCTTGCCGCTCAGGCCGCCACGCGCCGCCTTCTCCCACTCCGCCTCCGTCGGCAGGCGGTAGCCATTCGCACTCCAATTGCACACCACTGCATCGCTGTAGCCCGTCTTGTAGGTCGCCCCGGAAACCGTGTAGCACGGCGTCAGCCCCTCTTTCTGGTTGCGGGCATTGCACCACTTCACCATGTCATACCAGGTGATCGAATGTACCGGATGCGTGGCTGCCTTGCCGCCGCCGGTGCTCAAATCCGTGTAGCTGTGGGTCAGGCCCCACGTCCTGACATCATCCCACAGCGCCTTGCTCACCTCATGCTTCGCCAGGTAGAACGCACTCACCTGTACCTGGTGGACCGGCAGTTCAATGGAAGCCCCATCCCCGCTGGCCGCGAGCGCGTTGCCCATCGAAAAGCTTCCTGCCGGGATCTGTTCGAAACCTGCGGGGGTGGGGGCTGCTGCGGATGGCCCGTCGAGCACCAGCCGGTAGATGCGTCGGGGCATCCCGGGTTCATAGGGGGTGGTGATGACCAGGTTGTTCCCGTCCCCGACCCGCACCACGCCCGGATCCTGCCAGGAGTTGCCCGCCAGGGTGCCGGAATACTCAAGCTTGTAGCTGCGCCCGGTCACCGACGGCTGCACCGTGAGCGTCACGTTGCCGCCGGAGATTTCCATCTTCGGTGCCACCAGCTCCCCGGGCGCGATTTGGGCATGAGCCGCCGGGGCGGCGGCAAGGCCCAGTGCGACGAGCAAGGTGAGGTAATTACTGCTAGGGAATTGCTTTTCGGGGTTGGTGTGCATGAGGGGCTAAAGAGAGGTTAGGAGAGCGGGAGAAATGGGGTTGCTTCAGAGCCGGGATTACGGTTTTTCCTTCCCTTGTCGAGGAAAATCGGCGCGGGAGCGAAAATTTCTCCGGAACAGGCTTGCAGCCCTCAAGAAAATCCGTGATACCGTTACCCATGGCGTTGCCATGGACTGGCATATTTCTCCGTTGCTTCCATCAGGGCATGGAGGTGGGCGCAGGTGGCGAGCGCCAAGCCCTCCGGATTGTAGCCGCCCTCGAGAACGGATACGATTCTGCCGTCACAGGCTTTCTCAGCCAGCGTCATGACCCGCCGGGTGATGGCGGAAAAGCCGTCATCGGTGATGGAGAAATTGCCGAGATAGTCGTTCTCCCTGCTGTCGAATCCGGCCGAAATGAAGATCATGTCCGGAACAAACCCCGTTCTATCAAGTTGCGGCAGCAAATACCTGTCAAAGGCCGCAAGAAGATCGTCATCGGTCACGCTTCCGAAGGCATCGCCGGATGAGGGTAGCGGAACATTGAGATTGTATCCCTTGCCGGCGCAATCCCCGATGCGCTGGGGATAACCTGTTCCGGGATAGTCGTTCAAGCGGTGGGTGGAAAAGTAAAACACCGTGGGATCACTGAAGAACGCGTCCTCAGTCCCATTGCCGTGATGATAATCCCAGTCGATGATCAGAATGTTTCCAAGACCGTATTGTTGTTGGGCGTAGCGCGTGCCGATGGCCACGTTGTTGAAAAAACAGAAACCCTCGCCCTGGCCGTAGCCGTCCTTGTTGACATTGTTGTGAACGTGGTGGCCCGGCGGCCTGATCGCGCAGAATGCATTGTCAACCAGCCGCTCGTTGCCGGCGACCGCATCCACAGCCGCAAGGACCGCGCCGACCGCGCGTACCGCCACCGTGCCGGTGGTTCCGGTCCCGAGCACCCCTTGGATATGTTCCGGGGTATGCACATGCCCGATCCATCCGGTGATCAATGCGTCGTCGGATAGCGGGGGCAGGCAGGTCAGTCGGTCTAACAGTCCGCTTTCGCTGACCACCGCATGGAGCGCCGCGAGCCGGAACGGTGATTCGGGGTGCCCCCGATCCAGCTCGTGATCGAGAAAGATATCATCATAGACATAGCCCGTGCGTTTTGCCATAAGTTGTCCGCAAGCCTACCTATCCGATCCGCCTTGCCAAGGATTCTTTGGTGTTTTTCGCAACCGGGGGTGAAGTCATCGCGGGTGTTCGGGCCAATGCTTCGGTTGATCTTCCATTCAGACAATCTCCGATCCGCGCCGCCGGTTGCGAAGGAAGCAGCCCGCCCGGATCAGGCAACCAAGGCCAAGCAAATTGGCGGTTTCGGGAATGGGGGGTACCCGAAATGGGAACATGGAATCGGTTAGCCGGACGGCAGTTTCCACTGATCATACTGATTTTTGACTGATTTCAACTGAAAGAATTGGGAATACCAGTGAGGAGGTTCACCATTTGGGTGAACGGACGCGGCGACACAACGTATTCCAAATCAGTACAATCAGTGAAATTTGCCGTTGGCCATCTCGCTTCGCTCGGTGGTGGTTTCCATTTTCCTTTGATCGCGCGTTCCGGCGGGATGATCAGGTGGCGGGCTGGTTGGCGCGGCAAGCCGCGAGCGGCTGCGGGTTGGTCTGCGCTTCGCTCCGGCGGAGTGCTCACAGTGCCCGCAACTGCTCATAGAGCGGATCTAGCAGCTCTGCGCAGAGGGTGCGTGCTTCGGTGCTGGCTTCCTGTTGTTTGCTCTGCGTGTCGGGCTCGAAGAACAGTTGCGGGGTCTTCGCGTCAAAGGGCGTTTTCGCGTTCATCGCCGCGATTTGATCGGCGGTGAGCGTGAGCTGGAAATGCGGCGCGATGTCGGTGATCACGGCATCGGGCAGGCGGGAATAATCTAGCGCTTTGCCGCCGAGCGGGACGAGGTGTTGGAGGGCGCAACGCAACAAGGTGGCGAGCACGCGGGCGATGTACTCAGCCTGCGACATGCGCTGCGCGGCAGCCGGCTCGAGGCCCGAGATGTTCATGTCGATGAGGTTCGGCACGAGATGCATGCCGGGCGCTTTCATCGCGGAGACCATGACTTCAATGGGGTTTCGATAGAGGAAGATCCACGGAGTGTCGGGAAAGGCGCGGCGCAGCAGGGGCAGGTCAAAGGTGTGCCACGCGTCGAGTTTCACCAAGAGCCGTTGCTCGCCGTTGCGCGGCTGGCCGATGGCACTCAGCCACGCCTGGAGCCAGGCGATGCGTTGCTCGTCGGAGGCGCCGCGGCGGTCGCTGCGCAGAATGGCATCCAGCGGTGGCGGCTCTGACAGGACGAGATGCCCGGGCAGCGCGGCGAGCATCTGCGCGACGAGCGTGGACCCGCAGCGCGACATGTGGAAAATCAAGCCGCTGGGTTGCAAGCCGGGGCTTTGCGTTTGCCAATCGATGAGCGCATCGAGCGGCGTCTGGTGCCGGAAGAGCAAGTTGAACGGTTCGCGCAGCGCGTTCTGCACGGTGTGGTCGAAGAACGCTTCGGTGAAGCGCCGGGTGCCGAAGCGACACCACTCGACGACGGGTTCCGCCGTGTGCTTGCTGATGCTGACGGGCAGCCAACCTTGAAGATCGGGGGTGTTGCTCATACGATCCAGCGCTCCATCCAGGTGCGGCGGGCGGCTTGGATCGCTCCCTCCACGTCGCTTGGTTCAAAGCGGAAGCCGCGCTGTCGGCCGAGTTCCACCGTGCGGGCAATGAACGCCGCGCGGTCGGTTAGGCAGACGAGCTGTGCTTGCAGGGTGGTGTCGTTGAGCACGAGCCGGCGAAACGGTTCGTAGCCCGATTCGCCGCCCTCACTCGGGGTGCCGCTGGCGATGAGCGTGCGCAGCCAGTCGTTGAGCTGGCAGTCGATCACCAGATGAACGCGATCAGTGCTGCCGAGGTTCTGCACGCGATGCGACAGGTTCAAATCCAGATACCAGCACTCGCCTTCCCGCATGATGATGCGGCGGTTGTCGAGGTAGAACTCGACGCCGGGATTGGTGATGACGGGAACGTGAATGCGCACTTCGCCAAGGTCGTAACCCAGATCATAATCGCGATGCTCGCGAATCACCGAGCCGGCCGTAAGCCGCAGCAGCCGCACCGAACGCAGCGGGCATTGAAACGTCTCGACAACCGCGTGCAGGTGCTGGCAGTGTTGGAGCAGCAGGGTGTCGGCAAAATCGCTGTGAGTCGTGTCGCCATACAGCGGATTGCCAGAACCCGCGGCACTGCGCAACGCCGCCCCGCTCCAATCGCCGGTGAAGAACTGGGTGTTGAAATGTGCAACCCATTCGGTGGCTCCCAGCAGGGCGAGATCCGCCTGCAACCCGGCGGGGTCGAAGAACAGGGGCAGCCGCGCGGCCTTGGGGGGATTGGGCATCAGGTGGGGAAATTGCCAGCGGAAGCGGCTTTGTCAAGCACTGCCGCCGGTCGCCACACCAACTCGGTGTGCAGTCCGTCATCATGCACATCGGCAAACCCGAGGCGGTGATAGAGTTGGATCGCGTGCTCGCCGCTGAAGGCGAAGAGCTGGATCGGGAGCAGTCTTGCAGAAGCCTCGGCGATCAATTCCCGCAGCACCACGGTGCCGATGCCGCGACCGCGGTACTCGGGCATCAGGGCGATGTCGATGACGTTGAAGTGATCCTCGGCGCGATGCACAATGAGACGTCCCACTCGTGCGCCGTCGCACTCGATGATAGACCACTCGGCGGCCGGGTAGTGCTGCGTGTAGTGAGTCGTCTGGGCGTTGAACTGCATCGCCACGAAGGCCCCGCGCATCTCGGCGGGGAACCCGGCGGCCTCCATTTCATCAAGGCGCGTGGTGGCATAGAGCTGCGCTTGGAAGGCGAGATCATCTGGCGTCGCAGCGCGAAGCCGATAGGCTGGAGGAGTTGGGGCGGGCATTTGGAAGAAAGGATCAATCCCGATGCGGTGGTGCGTGGCGCAGGGTGGCATAGCATGAAACGGCGATGCGCTCGGCGGCATCCCGCGATTCCCGGTAGCGGAAGGTTTCCACTTTGGCCATGCCGATGCCACCGGCCATTCTAACGAAATCCACCTGCCATGGCTCAATCGGGGCGGGGGAACACAATGCACAATTCAACGCGGCAGGTCGCAGTTCGAGGCGGAAGCAAACCGGCGTCGGCAGGGTGTTCTCGATTCTCAAATCCTTGAATCCGTAGGCCACCGTGGCGTCCGCACCGAGCGGCGTGTGGCGCATGGCGTCAGCGTAGATGTCCACGGAATGCGCGTGGCGTTCCAGCACCCGCAGCCCGGCCAGCAGGCTGAGATGATAGATCGCGCCCGAAAGCTGGCACAATCCGCCGCCGAAGTCCGGTCGGAGTTCGCCGCCGAGCAGCGAGCGCCCGGCCTGAAAACCCCGCTTGGGGCTGGGCTTTCCAACCAGATGCCAGAACGAGAAAATGCTTCCGGGCAAGATCACCAGACCGTCAATCCGCCGACGGGCCAAGTCCAGGTTGTGGCGTTTCTCCGCGACGCGGTCGGTGACGAGAATGGGCTGCTCCAAGGTGAGCCGGACTGGAAATTCCCTATCAGAAAGTGCGTCCGTGGCGCTCACGAGCCGCCCGCTCAGTCCCTGCCACCGGTCCGCGACGAGACGCCGGCCTTGGCAGAGCCAGCGGCGGATTTCACGGGGGAGGTCGCGGTTCATCGGCGTTCGAGGCAGAAGAGGGTGTAAGACGAAAGCGCTTTCAGCGGAGAAATGCCGAGCAGGGTGTCGATGGCACGCAACCACGGGCGCAGGCGCACGGGAAGCCGGTGCACCGGAAAGAACAGCAAGCCACCGGTGGCTTGCAGCCGCCAGCCAGCACCGGCCAGATCCCGGAGTTGGCGGGCGGTCAGTGCAGTGGCGCCATGCCAGCCGGTGGGCCGAAAGCGAAGCAAGCGCCGCCGCCAGGCGGATGGGGCATCCAGGACCAGCACGCCGCCAGGCCGGATCCATGGTTCGCAGGCTCTGATGATGTCTCCGATCTCCCCCACCGGCAGGTGCATGCACAGGTGCAGGCAAAACACCGCGTCGAAGGTCACTCCGAGCCGACCCAGGTCGGTGGCCGGAGCGCAAAGCAAGGGTTTGTCCGGATGATTGCGGCCGGCTTCCCGCAGCATCGCCGCGCTAAGATCCAGTCCGTGCGTGGCCGAATCGAGGAGTCGGCCCGTGCCGCAAGCCAGATCCAGGATCGCGCCATCCCGATAGGGGCGGAGCCAGCGGGTCAGCCAGCGCCGCTCCTGCAGATCCAGATAGCGTCCGTAGGAATTGGCAAAGCGGCTGGCGTCGTAAATGGGGGCCAGGCGATCATAATACCCGCGCGGCCCCAAGTCCGAGGCGGATTGGTGGTCGGTCACGGATGTTCCAAGGGGCTCCATGGATTCATTGCATCGCGATTGGCGGAGTCCCCGGACGGGGCGGTTCACGGACCCAGTATGCATCGGTTTATGGGGTTGGCCAGCGCTTCGTGCGGGTTTGAGGGATGGCCCTCGGCTTCGTCTGTCTGGGAATCATGATTTGGAGGAGCCACTGGCATTCAAGTCAAAAGTCATACATAATGCTTGCTCGGGGGACTCGCACGGAGGATAACTCGGCTTGTGATTCGCTTCCAACCGCTACTGTTGCTTGCCTCGATCGACGTGGTTCGTCCGGTCTTTCTGATCGTGATGGGGGGGCTGCTGCTGGTTTTCGGGTGGCGGATTGCCACGGGTGTGAGTGCCTGGAGTGGCCGCTGCATCGTGGCGGGCGGGTTGCTGTTGTGCTTTGGGTACGCGGTGTTGCTGCCGCTGTATGAAACGGGTTTCATCATGGGGGTGACTTCACTCAGTGATGCTCCCGGAGCGTCGCCGGCGGCGTTCGGTTGGCATGCGGTCAAGCTCGTGGTGATGAACGGCGGATGGCTGTTGTTAGGCATTGGCATGGCCCTGCACGCCAAGCGTCGGAGTTCGCCGGCACCCGGCACCGCCGCCAAACCCCAACCCGGCGCGGTCCATGAGTTCATTGCTTGAAACGGTTTTCGACCCCGGCCTGCTGCTGGATGCGGTCGGCGTGTTCGGGCTTGGCTTGTTCGCCCTGGCTGCGGCCAGACTGGGCCGCCGCACCTGGGGTGGCAAGCTGATGGCCCTGGGCGCGGCCTTGTTGTTGTTCGCCCGCATTGGCCTGTTGCTGGCCGCACATTTTCTAACTGATGAGGCGCTGGCGGCAAGCGGTCGGCTTGGCATCACGCTCACCCTCGCCCTGCCGCCGTTGTTGCTTGGCTGCGGGCTGACCAGCGTGGTCTGGGGCCTGTGGGGTTACGACCGCCACTTGCGCGCATCCCGCCGGGCGGGCGCCGCCATTTGAAGGAATGCGGAATTTTGGGATCGCACAGCGCGGCGGCGCATGCTAGTTTTTCCCCGGATGTTTGAAGTCAGACAGAAACCTGAGATGGTCGAACGCGCGCTGCTGGTGCGCATCTATTTCGATCCGCGCGACGCCGAGGAATCCGGGTCCTTGCTCGAGGAACTCGGCGAGTTGGTCCGCACCCTCGACATCGAGGTGGCGGAATCGATGCTCATCCGCAGCCGGGAAATGCACAAGAAACTCCTCTGTGGCACCGGCAAGGCCGCCGAGATTGCCGCCCTCGCCCGCGCCCATGAGTGCGACGTCATCGTCATCGACAACGGCCTCGCCCCATCCCAACAACGCGAGTGGGAAAAACTCGCCGACATCTGCGTGATCGACCGCGAGGAGGTCATCCTCGATATTTTCTCCAAGCGGGCCAAAACCAAGGATGCCCGCCTGCAAGTGGATCTGGCCCGCATGCAATACGCCCTGCCGCGGCTTGCGCGGATGTGGGGCCACCTGGACCGCGAGGCGGCCGGTTCCGGCGGGGCCCAAAGCGGCGGCCAGGGCGGCGGCACCTCGCGCGGCATGGGCGAAAAACAAATCGAAGTGGACCGCCGCCTTGCCCACCTCACCATTGATCGGGCCAAGCGCGAACTGGAAGTCATTCGCAAGCAGCGCAAGACCCAGCGCAAGGAACGCGAGCGCCTCGAGACCCCGCATGCCGCCATCGTCGGTTACACCAACGTCGGCAAATCCACGCTCCTCAACCTCCTCAGCGGGGCCGAGGTCATGGCCAAGGACATGCTCTTCGCCACCCTCGACACGACCACCCGCAGGATCGAATTGCCGGACGGCCAGCCGCTGCTCATCACCGATACGGTCGGCTTCATCCGCGACCTCCCGCACCGGCTGGTCGAGGCTTTCAAGGCGACCCTCGAAGAGGCGGTGCTGGCGGATTTCCTCATTCACGTCCACGACGCCACCTCGTCGGAAATCGAACGCTTTCACGATACCACCCTCGAAGTTCTCCATGAACTCGGGGCTCACGACAAACCGATCATCTCCATCCTGAACAAAATCGACTGCGTCAGCGACCCCTGGGTGCTCGCCCAACTCCACTGCATGTTTCCGGATGCCATCCGCACCTCTGCGGTCACCGGCCAGGGCATGCCCGAATTGCTCCAAGCCTGCGCCGGCGTGCTGGCTGCCCGCGTGCGCCGCAAGGACTACCGCATCCCGCAACACCGCGCCGAACTCGTCAGCCTCCTGCACCGCGAGGCCAAAGTGCTCTCGACGGAATACGAGGGTGATGATATCATCGTCGGTGCCGTGGTGCCCGCCGCCATCGCCGGTCGCCTTGAAACCTTTGCCATTGTTCCCGCGTAAGCCAATTGTCCATTCTCCATGCCGAAATTCCTCCTGCTTCTCAGCCTCATCCTGACCACCCTGGCCGGGGCTCAGCCAACCCAGGTTCCGACCCCGCCGCCGACAGCGCCGCAGCCTAGCAAACGTGCGGTCCTTCGCGCCCTGCCCCTCGGCAACGAGACGGAGGAACCGCCGCCCGCCGCCGTGCCGGACCCGCCGGCCGCCCCGCCGAGTCCGAAGCTAACCCGCTCTTCCAGGCCAGCCGCCGGGCCGGAGCCAGTCCGCTCCCGCCGGCGGGCGCTGCCAGTTGATCCTGACGCGCCGGACACCCCCATCACCCCCGAGAAACCGAAAGTCGCGGACAATGTGAAACCCACCGGTGACGACGCCTTGAGCCTCCAGATCTTCCTGGATGATGCGATGTTCGGCCCCGGCATCATCGATGGCAAGCCCGGCCGTTTCACCGAACTCGCGGTGCGCTCATGGAACGAGGTCAACGGCTATCCGTTGGATGATTGGATCGCCGTGGTCACCGCCGCCCGCAAGGCGGTGCCCACCCCGCTGGGCGTGGCGGTGGTGCCGGAGGTGGTCAAGGATTGGGTCAATCCGGACCTGCCGACCAAGTACTCGAGGCAAGCCAAGCGCAAGCGGATGAGTTACCGCAGCAATGCCGAGTTCATGGCGGAGCGTTATCACTGCGATGTGCCCTTCCTCGTGGTTCTCAACGGCAGCAAGAAGATCGACAATCTCCAGGCACGCCACGCCATCATCGTGCCCAACGTGCAACCGTTTCACATTGAGAATATCACCGGCATCGCCTACCAAGCCGATGCGGCGATGAGCCAGCGCCATGCCGTGGTGGACACCAGGATCAATCAAGTCCGCATCTTCGAAGCCGCCCCCGTCGCCTTGGTCGTGGCGGAACCCGCCAACCCCACCGAGCCCCTCGTTACCACCGGCCCCAATCGCGGACTCATCGCCTCGTTTCCCATCACTCCCGGCGAATCGCGCTTCATCAAGTTCGGCACCTGGGAAGTTAGAAATGCGGTCGAACTGCCGATCTGGCGCTACGACCAACAACTCCTCGATACCGGCAAACGCAGCCACGACTCCGATGCCCTGGAGATCCCGCCCGGCCCTAACAGCCCGGTCGGCATCTTCTGGGCCGGCCTGACCAAACCCGGCATCGGGCTGCACGGCACCGCCAACCCGGAGACCATCGGCCGCGCCCGCAGTCATGGCTGCATCCGCCTTGCCAACTGGGACGCGATCCGCCTCCCCACCCTCATCCGCCCCGGCACCACCGTGGAAATCAGATAGAAAGATGAAGAGATCGGTCGGATCGGTCGGATCGGTCGGATCTTCTTTCCTGATAACTGATAACTGCCCACTCTCACCGACCATGACCCGCCATGACAGATTCGTGCTCCGCCTCGGCATCTATGGTGCGGTCTTTGTCTATCTGATATGCGATCTGCACTTTTGCGGCGGGCCCTTGAGCCGGCACCTCCGGCCAGCCGATCCGCAGCGCCCGGCAGCGACTGCCAAGGCCAAGGCCGGGGGCGTCGTCGCGCGGGTCTATGGCTACCAGATCCACCGCAGCCAGCTTGAACGAGCCGTGCGGGAACGGCTCTGGCGCGATGGCCGGACGCTGGCCGAACTGACCCCGCAAAACCGCCAACTCATCCGCTACGCCGCGCTCGAAGACCTCATCGATCACGAACTCCTCCGCACCAAGGTGAGCGTCAACACCTCCGATCTAACCGTCAGTGCCGACGAAGTCAACGAGCGCCTCCGCCGCTTCACCGCCCGCTTCCCCACCAAGCCAGAGCTTGAGGCCGCCATGGCGGCCCAGGGCCTCGGCGGCGAGCAGGACCTTCGCGAGCGCCTCGCCGCCCGCATCCAACAGGAAAAGTATGTGGAGTTGCGCGTCGCCCCGCTGGTCAAGGTGAGCGATGAGGAAGCCCGCAAGTGGTTTGAGGACAACCAGCAACGCCTCGTCACCCCCGAGCGCATCGAGGCCCGCCACCTCTTCCTCCCCACCCTCGAACGCGATGCCGACGCGGCGCGACAAGTGCTCGTCGGCGCCCTTGCGGCTCTAACGGACAAGAGCAAGGACTTCGCCACCCTGGCCCGTGAACTCAGCGAGGATCCCGCCACCAAGAACCGCGGTGGGGCCCTCGGCTGGATGACCCGCGAGCGGCTCCCGGACGATCTGGCGGTGCCGCTGTTCACGCTGCCGCTCAACCAGCCCAGCCTGCTGCGCAGCAAGCTCGGCTGGCATCTCATCGAAGTCACCGCCCGCAGGCCTGCGGAGCCGCGCACTTTCGAGCAGGCCAAGCCGGAAATCCTCAGCGCGCTCGAAGCCGTCAAGCGCCGCCAGGCCACCACCGATTTTCGCAACGAATTGCGCAAATTCGAGGCCAGGAACATCGATATCTACCGCGATATGGTGGAAGAGTGATAAAAATGAGTTGCCAACCGACGGCCTTCCGGGTTTCACTCTCCCCGCTGTCAGGGGCCGTGGAGGTTCGGCAGGCAAACCCCGCCAGGACTTGATCGTAGCAACGGTAGTTTGTCCGGATTTGCCGCGGATTCCCTGACAGCACTTTTTTTCCGGGGTTTTTCCTTGCGCCCGGCGGAAACGCGGCAAGAATCCGCCCCCGCGCTGCGGTTCCACCCCATGAGCGAATCCATCCCCAATGCCAGCTTCGAGCAAATCGGCGAAGTGCTGCGCCGTCACCACTCGTTCGTGCTCCTCAGCCACGTCCGCCCGGATGGCGATGCGATCGGCTCGCAGCTCGCCCTGGGCATGTCCCTGTTGGACGCTGGAAAATCCGTGCGGCTGTTCAACGAGGACGGTCTCCCGGACAGTCTCACGTTCCTCCGCGGGTCCGGGCACCTCGAAGTCCCGCCCGCCGAACCGGTGACGGCGGAAGTGGTCATTGCGCTTGATACCGCCACCAAGCCGCGCCTCGGCGAGCGCTGCCTGCACGCCGTCTCCACCGTGAAGCTGTTGCTCAACATCGATCACCATATCTCCAATTCCGAATACGGCGATCTGAACCTGATCGACGCCACCAGCCCGGCGACCGGCGAGATTCTCTACGATCTCATCATCGCCCTTGGCCTGCCCCTGCCGGAGGCCACCCGCGATGCCCTCTACGTCGCGGTTTCCACCGACACCGGATCGTTTCAATATCCCTCCACCACCGCCAAGACCTATGACATGGCGGCCGACCTGATCCGCCGCGGGCTCGAGGTGGGGACGATCAATTCCAACACCTACGACAACCACCCGTTCCGGCGTCTCGAGTTGCTGCGCACGCTGCTCAACACCCTCGAACTCTCCCCGGACGGCCTGGTCGCCCACTGGACGCTGCGCGAAGCCACCCGCCGCGAGCTGTCCCTCTGCGCGGCGGACAGCGAGGGGCTCATCGACGTGATTCGGGCCATCCGCGGCGTGCAGGTGGCCGTGTTCTTCGAGGAAACCCCGGATGGCCAAACCCGCGTCTCAATGCGCTCGAAGGACCGTCGCTATGATGTGTGCCGGATTGCGGCGGAATTCGGCGGCGGCGGCCATTCCCTCGCAGCCGGCATCCGCATGCACGAGCCGCTCGATGAGGCCAAAACCCGCGTGCTGGAAGCCATCCGGCACCGCATCCGCAATGCCTGCGCCTGATTTTTTGTTAGAACCCGGCGGTGGTCCCGCCGACCTCCCCACCGCTTCACCCACCAACCTGTTCACTGAATTATCATGCGACCCAATCCCATGGACCTGGCCGGACCGAGCGGCGTGTTGTTGATCGACAAAGCTCCGGATATGACCTCTCACGACGTGGTGGCGATCGCCCGCCGTGCCCTCAACACCAAGAAGATCGGCCATTGCGGCACGCTCGATCCGATGGCCACCGGCTTGCTCATGCTGGTGATCGGCCGCGCCACCAAGATTCAGGATCTGCTGATGAGCGAGGACAAGCAGTACCAAGGCACCATCACCCTTGGCAGCAGCACCAGCACTCAGGACCGCGAAGGTGAAATCCTCGAAACCAAGCCCGTGCCGGACTTCACCACCGAGCAGATCCATGCGGCCTTCGAGGCCTACGTCGGCGCCTTCGAGCAAATCCCACCGATGGTTTCGGCCATCAAGAAAGACGGGGTTCCGCTCTACAAGCTTGCCCGCAAAGGCCAGGTGATCGAACGCGACCCCCGCCCGGTGCATATCACCTCCTATCAAGTCACCCGCGTCGCCTTGCCGGAAATCGATTTCACCCTGAACTGCTCCAAGGGCTTCTACGTCCGCACCTATGCGCATGACATCGGCGAACGCCTCGGTTGCTGTGGCCATCTCAGCGCGCTGCGCCGCACCCGCTCGGGGAGATTCACCCTCGAGCGGGCCGTCACTGTGGCCGATCTGAAAGTCACGCCGCGCGAGGCCCTGCTCAAAGCCATGATCTCGCTGGCCGAAATCTCGCTGATGCGCGGCGCGTGAGCGGCCACTTCTCGTGACTCCGCAGGAGTCGCAGATGGTAGCCCGCGGTTGAGCGGAGCGATACCTCGGGACCAGCGGTCCACCCGGAAACCTAGATCCTGAAGGGGTCGCAGGGGATGCGGCGTTGGGATTCCAGTTGCAGGACCCACTCCATTCATGTTACCTTCCCCCCGTGACACCTGCGAAATCATCCGCCGACCCGTGGAACCGGGGCGTGTATCTGGTGCCGGACGCCGCACGCATCCTGCGGCTGCCTGTGGCCGTGCTGCGTTCATGGGTGTGCGGGAGGATGGAGGACGACTGCCGTCACTTCCCAGTAGGCCAGTTCACCACGGACGGAACCGGTGCCGACCGGCATTTCGGTTTTCACAGCCTGATCGAGTTGTTCTCCATTGCCCAACTCAGGGCGCGACAAATTCCGATGGTCACCGTGCGGCAGGCCAGGGCCGAGTTGATGCAACGCTTTCAAACCGCCCATCCATTCGCCCTGGAAGGGCTCATGACATCGGGCAAAACCCTGTTGAAAGCACTGGGCGACGACATTCTCTTGGAACTCGGCACCCGCGGCCAAACGGCCTTTGGCAAGGTGCTGGAACCGTTCTGTGCCGGCCTCGACTTCGATCAGGCCAGCACCCTTGCCAACCGGTATTTTCCATTGGGCCGCCAGCACCCGGTCGTGGTTGATCCACGCCGAGCCTTTGGCCGGCCGGTGATCGACGGCACCAACCTGACCACCGAAGCCGTCATGGCCCTGCTGCGCGGGGGCGAGGCGGTCGATAACATCGCCGATTCGTTCCGAGTGGCACCCGCAGCCATTTTGGCGGCCAAAGCGTTCGAACAACAGAAGGCCGCATGAGGATCTATTTCGATGAGAACTTTTCCCATCGAATCGCCTCCGGGATGCGGGAGTTCCAAAGCGCCAGACTTTCCGAGGAGGTGACGATTGTTTGGTGCCCGGACGAGTTCGGACTTGGTGCTACCGACGAGGAATGGATTCCCAAGGTGGCCTCGAAGCACGGAGTCGTCCTGACTCAGGATCAGAATATCCAACGGACCCGTGCCCAGTGGGAACTCTGCCAGCAACATAAGCTCGGCGTCTTTTTCTTCAGGGCACCCAAGGCCGGCTGGAATCATTGGGCGATCATGCGCGAGGTGGTGAACCGATGGGAGGAGATCAAGCGGATCGCGGCCCACAAAAAGCGACCGTTTGGACTTGTGGTGGAACACCGGAAGAAACAGCTTTCGCGGTTGTGAGAGGGTTAGCTGCATCGCCGGGGCGACATGCGCCGACAAAGGGAACATCCGTTGAAACAGGCAGCGCGTGGCGTCAGGTCTGGTTGTTGCGATGCCAAAAAATGGTGTTCGCTCAGCCCTTGAGGCTGGCGTTGGGCTATCCTGGGATGGCCGGGCCAGAGTTTCGCTCGGCTTCTCGCCAAAGAACGTGCGGTAGGCGTTGGCGAAGTTCCCCAGATGCCAAAAACCCCATTCAAGCGCTGAGGTGACCCGTCGCCGCCAACCACATTCATTGCGCATTTTGGATATGAATTCCGGTTGCGGACAGAAAACTACGGTGCTTCATTGCCGGACATTTGTGCATGAGGCAGACGATCCGGTGATCGTATCGCCATCGGCACGGCCTTCCAACCACCAAAACACCAATCCACTGACTCCATGAAATCCAGATCCAACCGTTTCCCATCCACTTTGGCCGCCCTCGTGCTGCTGACCGTTCCCGCCGCAAACGCCCAGTCGAGCGGCAGCAAGGAAGCTATTCTCCAACCGGGGCCGCGTCCCGCCGCTGCCGAGGACGAATGGCGCTTTTCGATCACCCCTTATTTCTGGCTGCCATCGGTCGATCTCGACGTTTCGATGCCGGAGATGATGATCGGCAACCGCACCTTTGGCGGCGATTTCACCCTCGATCAATCGTGGTCGGATACCGTCAGCAAGTTTGACAACGATTTCTACGTCCTGTCCCTTGATTGCCGCTTTGAGGCGTGGAAGGGCCGCTGGGGCGGCTTCATCGATGGCTACTGGATCTTCGGCAAATCCACCGTCACCGGCAGTGATTCCAAAATGCTGCTGCGTGACCGCGTCCAAGTCACCACCTCGTCCACCATCACCGACAAGTTCGACACCGGCCAAATCAACTTCGGCCCGCAGTATCTTCTCGGCACCGCGGCGTTGACCGATGCCTCTAGCGTTGACTTCGTCCTTTACGGCGGCGGCCGGGTGAATTGGTTCAGCAATGAGATCGATGCCACCCTCAACGTGGCGGCCTCCGCCAACGCCGGCGCGGCGACCTCGCAGCTCAACTTCAGCAACGACGACAGCCGGGTTTTCATCGAACCGATGATTGGTTTGAAGACCATTTGGACGCTGGGCTCGAACTGCATCGCCACCCTGCGCGGTGATGTCGGCGGTTTCGGCTGGGTGGCAAACGACAACTGGGATTGCGACCTGGAAGCCTCGCTCGGGTGGCAATTCGGCGACGGCGTCCTGCTCAGCCTCGGCTACCGGGCCCGCGGCCAATGGCAAGACAATTCCAGCAGCGACACCACTGCCGAGGGCTGGTTCCATGGTCCCGAGTTGGGTCTAACCTGGCGATTCTGACAGCTTCCACCCCGGGTAAGCCGGTGGATTCTCCTCCGAATCCCACCTCGCGTCGCGCGTTTCCACTGCACCCGGAGCAAGTTTTTTTTCACATCTCCATCAACCACTGAAACCATCGACCATGAAAACGAAACTGAAACACCGAAACCTCCCGCTGTTGGCAGCAACGGCGGCTTTCCTCATCGCCCTGCCAGCGCAGGCCCAACAAACCACCGGCACGCCCGGTTCACCGAGTGCCACGACTTCCGTCGATGGCAAACAACTCCCCGCGCCCGACCCGAAATTCGGCGGCGTGATCAAGGAAGGAGCCCTCAACTCGAAGCCGTGGTGGGCCCCCCGCATCGTGCCGCCCAAGGGCGCTCCCAACGTCCTGCTCATCATCACGGATGACTCCGGCTTCGGTGTCCCGAGCACCTTTGGCGGCGTCATCCCGACGCCCACGATGGAGCGGCTGGCGAAAAGCGGCCTGCGCTACAACAATATCCACTCCACCGCGCTCTGCTCGCCGACACGCGCGGCGCTTATCACCGGCCGCAATCATCACTCGGCGGGCTTTGGCGTGATCTCGGAGCAATCCACCGGTTTCCCAGGCTACAACAGCATCATCGAGAAAGACAAGGCGACCATCGGCCGGATGCTCAAGGACAACGGTTACGCGACCTCATGGTTTGGCAAAGATCACAACGTGCCGACCTATGAGGCGAGCCAAGTCGGGCCGTTCGACCGCTGGCCCATCGGCATGGGCTTTGAGTATTTCTACGGGTTCATCGGCGGCGATGCGAACCAGTGGCAGCCGAACCTGTTCCGGGGCACCACGCAGATCTATCCCTTCGAGGGCAAGCCGGCGGGAACATGGAATCTCGTCACCGCGATGGCGGACGACGCGATTGCCTACCTCGGCCGCATCAACCAGACCGCGCCCACCAAGCCCTTCTTCATGAAATACGCGCCGGGTGCCACGCACGCGCCGCATCACCCGACGAAGGAGTGGGTGGACAAAATCAGCGCCATGCACCTCTTCGACGACGGCTACGAAAAGCTGCGCGAGCGCATTTTCGAGAACCAGAAGAAACTCGGCGTGATCCCGGCGGACACCCAGCTCACACCATGGCCCAAGGAAGTCCTCAAGCCGTGGGATAGCTGCACGGCCGATGAGAAGAAGCTCTTCATCAAGCAGGTGGAGGTTTTCGCCGCCTACGAGGCCTACAACGACTACGAGATCGGCCGCGTCGTCCAGTCCATCGAGGACATGGGCAAGCTCGACAACACCCTCATCATCTACATCAACGGCGACAACGGCACCAGCGCCGAGGGCGGTCCACTGGGCACGCCCAACGAAGTCGCGTTCTTCAACGGCGTGAACGCCATTCCCGCCGAGCAACAACTGAAGTGGTATGACGTGTGGGGCACCGAGATGACATACAACCACATGTCCGCAGGCTGGTCGTGGGCATTCGATACGCCGTTCTCGTGGTTCAAACAGAACGCGTCGAAGCTCGGCGGCGTCCGCCAGTGCATGACGATCTCCTGGCCCGGCCACATCAAGGACGCAGGCACGCTGCGCGAGCAGTTCTGCCACGTCATCGACATCGTGCCCACCATTCTGGAAGCCGCCGGCATCAAGGCACCCGAGACCGTGGACGGCATCAAACAGGCGCCCATCGAGGGCACGAGCCTCGCCTATACCTTTGAGACGAAAAACGCCAAGGAACCGTCACGTCACAAGACGCAATACTTCGAGATGTTCGGCCAGTGGGCGCTCTATCATGAAGGCTGGCTGCTCAGCACGAAAGTCAACCGCGCGCCGTGGGAAGCCTTCGGCCCCGCCAATCCCGACCCGCTCAACAACCAAGTGCTCGAACTTTACGACCTGACGAAGGACTTCAGCCAGTCCCAGGACATCGCCGCCAACAACCCCGACAGGGTGAAGGAGCTGAAAAAAATGTTCATTGCGGAAGCGAAGAAGCATCAGGTTTTCCCGATGGATGCCTCCGTCGCCGCACGCATCGTCGCGCCGCGCCCGAACATCACTGCAGGCCGCACGGAGTTCGTCTATACGCAACCGATGATCGGCCTGCCACAGGGCGATTCGCCGAATATCCTCAACAGCAGCTACACCTTCACCGCCGACATCGAAGTGCCCGCAGGAGGGGCCGAGGGTGTCATCGTCGCCTCGGGCGGACGTTTCGGTGGCTACGGCTTCTACCTGCTCAAAGGCAAGCCCGTCTTCCTCTGGAACCTCGCCGACCTCAAGCGCATCAAGTGGGAAGGCCCGGATGCACTCGCGCCTGGCAAGCACACCATCGAGTTCGATTTCAAATACAGCGGCCTCGGCGTCGGCACGCTGCTCTTCAACAACATGAGCGGCCTCGGTCGTCCCGGCACCGGCGTGCTCAAAGTGGACGGCAAGGAAGTCGCCACCCAGGAGATGCCGCACACCCTGCCGATGATCCTGCAATGGGACGAGGCCTTCGACATCGGCTCCGACACGCTCACCGGCGTGAACGACGCCGACTACCAGCCGCCCTTCACTCTTACGGCAAAGCTCGACAAGCTAACCATCAAGGTCAATCGCCCGCAGCTCACGCCAGAACAGATCAAGGAACTTGAGGCAGGCATGAAGAAAGCCGAAGCCGGCAAGGAATGATCCCACAGCGAAACACGCGGGCCGCTGCTCCTGGAGCGGTCCGCACCTAACCACGAAACAACACAAAATACCATGAAATCACTCGTCACCCCCGCGCTCGCGGGGTTCGCCGCATTCCTCGCTATCGGATGCGCCGCCACCAACACCACAGCGCCGAGCACTCCGCCTTCGGCCACCGTCAAAATCCAGGAGTGGTCCGCCGCCTACGATGTTTCGGCTGCAACCGGAAAGGGCACCCTGACTTTCAAAGGCCGGAACTACCCGTTTACCATTTCAGGTTTCGGAGCAGGGGGCACCGGGGTCCAGAAAATGTCCGCCACAGGCAAGGTTTACAACATGAACAGCCTCTCTGATTTCTCGGGAACCTTCAGTGGCATCAGCAAGGGACTCACCCTGATCGAGGGGAGAATGCATTCCAAGCTGACGAATGGCAACGGCGTGGTCATGTACATCGCGGGTGAAACCGAAGGACTCGCATCCGCGACGGGGGTGCGGGAATTCAACGTCAGTCTGACAAACTGATAGCGCGCCCGGCAATACCACTCAAAACCACAGCAGCCACCAACAATCGCCATGAGACGAAACAACCGCATGTTTCAGGCCGGGATTCTATCAACCACATTGTTGGCGGCAGTTCCTTCCGCGAGGTCACAGGACGTCACCGGTGAACCCGGTTCACGCTGTATCTCGCCGGTGTCGGCTTCGCCGGCGGGTTGACCGGCATCCTCCTGTGGCCGGCGGTTATCCTGCACGCTGTCCTGACGCTGTTGCTGGCGTGCTCCTGCATGGCGAAGCGAAAGACTCACAATGAGCAACCACAAAGTCCCTGATGAACCGGTGCTTCACTTGTGAAAACGTGCGGGCCGTCTCCCATGAGGCGGCCCGCGACTTCACCAGCGAAGCCATCTCTTCACGCACCCAAAACCACCAACCCTGATTAAACACACCATGATCAAACACACCATGACCTGCGCGGCGCTCGCCGCACTCCTCACCTGCCCTCTCAGCCTGCTGGCCCAGGATCGCTACTCGATCCCGGCCGATCCAAACCTGAAATACTCCACACCCATTGCCCCCGGCGTGGCCGTGCCCGACAAGATCGAGAGTTCCATCGGCACGCTCAACCTCAGCTACGGCTATCCTTCGGCCGATACCGTCGAGAAAATCTACGATAATCTTGATCGCTCCCGCGCCCTGCAGGCTTACCTCATGGCCATCCCGGTCGTGAACCAGGCAGGCATGCGTGACTCGCTCCGCCAGTTCGGCCCGGACAACCAGACCGACGTCCTCTGGGAGGGCCTCGTCGATCCCCGGTCCGTCGAACTCACGGCCAACGACAACACGATCTACAACTTCATCTGGATCGACACCAAGAAGGGTCCGCTCGTTCTCGAAGTGCCGCCCGAGGTTCTCGGCGGCGTGAACGATTTCTGGTATCGCTGGGTCGCCGATGTCGGCATCACCGGCGAGGATCGGGGCAAAGGCGGCAAGTATCTCGTCCTGCCTCCCGCTTACAAAGGCGAGGTTCCGCCCGGCTACGTCGTCCTGCGCCCGAGCACCTATGGCAACTGGTTCTTCTTCCGCGCCTTCCTCGTCGATGGCTCCACCAAGCCCGGCGTCGAACTCGTGAAGAAACACCTCAAGATCTACCAGCTCTCCGACGCGGCCAATCCGCCGACGATGAAGTTTGCCAATGCCTCGGGTGTCCCGGCCAACTTCGTCGCGCCCGGCGACTACGCCTTTTGGGAAATGCTGAATAAAGTCATCCAGGAGGAGCCCGCGGGCGGCAGCGACCCGACCACGCTCGGCCTCTTTGCCTCCGTCGGCATCGTCAAGGGCCAGCCCTTCGCGCCCGACGAGCGGATGAAGAAGATCCTCACCGACGCCGCCAATATCGGCGCCGTCACCGCGCGCACCATTGCCTTCAAAGTGCGCTCCCAAGAAGCCTACTACTTCCCGAACAGCACGTGGCGCCTGCCCTTCTTCGGCGGCTACAAGTTTGAGACGTCACCCGGGGTGACGAACATGGACGGCTACATCCAATACTACTACTTCGCGACGGGAGTGACGCCCGCGATGGAAATGAAGATGGTCGGCAAAGGCTCGCAATATCCGTGGTCCGTCCAGGACTCGAATGGCAATCCCTTCGACGGCGGCAAGACATACAAGATGCACCTGCCACCGAACGTGCCGGTGAAGGACTTCTGGTCCGTGATCGTCTATGACAACCAGACGCGCTCGATGGTTCAGACGGACCAGAAAGCTCCGAGCGTCACCAGTCAGGAAAAGGACCTGAAGAAAAACGCCGACGGCTCCGTGGACGTCTTCTTCGGCCCAAAGGCTCCCGAAGGCTACGAGAAGAACTGGGTGCAGACCCTGCCGGGCAAAGGCTGGTTCATGATCCTGCGCCTCTACGGCCCGCTCGAACCGTGGTTTGAAAAGACCTGGCGTCCTGGTGAAATCGAGCCCGTGAAATGATCCCTCTGAAACACGCGGGCCGTCTCCCACGAGGCGGCCCGCGACTTCACCCGCGACTTCATCCGCGAACCAAGCCCTGTCTCAGTAACCAATCCCCAGACACAATAACCAACCAAACCACAACAGACAACCAAACCATGAAAACAAACACAACCATCATCATGCGCGGCGCTCTTTGCAGCATCGTTGCTCTAACCGCCATTTCCAGTTGCACCACGCCCGAGACGGCGCCCTCTCAGGGCAGCTCGCCGATCACTTGGACGACCTCCGGCAAGCCCACGGGCAAGATGGACGTGCTCTACGTGCAGAATGCGAAGAACGTGACGCTCAATCAGGGCAAACTCGTGATGCGGGGCGTCAATCCGAACACGGTCTGCTTCACCGACCGGCCCGATCGTCTCGCGGGACACCTGCCGACCCGTAATTTTGTTCCGCTCTGGAGCCAAGGCAAGGACAGCTTCCTCAAGGATCCCCCCAATGCCACCCTCTCCGTTTTCAGCGGCGACAAGGTCTCGGATGTCGTCGTTGAGATCAGCAATCCCGTGCTCTCCGGCGATACCCTGACTTACGATGCCAAGGTCCTCGAGGGGGCAGCTTCGGTTAAGGACGGTGAATGTTCCTTGTTCATCGACATCATCGGTTGCCCGCGTACGCCGTGTTCCTACGCCGGTGCCGCGCGGCGCTTTTATCGGTAGCCGAAATTCGATCATGAAGCGCGGTCCAGCTCCCACCAGGCGGGCCGCGGCTTCAGCGTTGAAACCATTCCTCCCACCACTGCCAGCAACAACGAATGAAAACATACCAACCACTGAAATCAGTACTAACCGTCCTGACGTTTGCCACCGGCATCGTGTCGGCGGAAACGGCCACCCAACCCGACCAGGCGGCGGAACTCGCGAAGAAGCTCAACAATCCGGTTGCTGATCTCATCAGCGTGCCGTTTCAGAATAACTTACAGTTCAACGTGGGCCCCGGGGACGGTTTCCGCGAGGTCACCAACATCCAGCCGGTGATCCCCTTCGAGCTGAGCGAACACTGGAACCTGATCTCGCGCACCATCCTGCCTATTCGCGAACAGTCGGTGAGCATCGGATTGATGGGCACCTGGTATGCCGAGGCCCCCTCCAGCACGCCGGACTGGGGCATACGGCTCATTTTCACCTTTCTGTTTCCCAAACGCTGACCACACCAACAACCCCATGAAGACCTGCCAAACTGTCCATTCCATCCTCCCGCTCGTCCTGGCCTGCGCCCTGCCCGGCGGTTCCATCCTTCAAGGCGCTGAACCTGACGCCCGCCAGGCCGCCATCCATCAGACCGCGGAGGCCTTTGTCGCCGCCTTCCACAAGGGCGACGCCAAGGCGCTCGCCGCGTTCTGGACACCCGACGGCGATTATATCGACGAAACCGGCCGCACGATCAAGGGTCGCGAGGCCATCGAACAAACCTATGCGGAACTCTTCGCGGCAAACAAGGGCATGACCTTGCGCATCGAAGTCGCCGACCTCAAGTTTCCCACCCCTGACACCGCCATTGAGGACGGCACCTCGGTGGTCATGGCACCCGATGGCTCCGCCCCGAGCCGTGCCCGGTACACCAACGTGTTCGTGAAATCTGACGGCAAGTGGCTGCTCGCCAGTGTGCGCGAGTCGGCGGACCCCGGTCCCAGCAACTATGAATTTCTCCGTGGCCTGGAGTGGGCCATCGGCGAGTGGATCGATGAGACTCCTGCCGCCGGCACCCCCGCCGGCGAAGTCGGCCACGTCAGCTTCACCTGGGCACCAGGACAGAACTTCATCATTTCGACCCGCACCGCGGATTTCAAAGACCACTGCCTCCTGCAATCCACCCAATGGGTCGGCTGGGATGCGGCGGCCAAGCAAATCCGTTCCTGGAGCTTCCTTGCCGACGGTGGTTTCAGCCAGAGCACCTGGACTCGCGACGGCGACAAGTGGATCATCAAATCCGAGTCCGTGATCGCCGATGGCGCCAAGGTTGTCTCGACCAACATCGTCACCCCAGTGGATGCCGGAACCTTCACTTGGCAGGCCAAGGAGCAGTCCGTCAATGGCCAGGCCCTCCCGGATTCCAAACCAGTGACGATGAAACGCGTCAAGTGACCCGGTGCCCCTAACAAGCAAACCTCATCCAACCCACCAATACCGAACGACTATGAAAATCAATACTCTTCTTATTACGGCCGCCACCTGCGCGGTGTTCTCATTCGCCACCTCCGGGGCTGATGCCTATGGATGCTCGCGGAGTTGCAGCGCCTCCACCCGCGAGGGGGGCAGCGTTTCGCATACCAGCGCCTCCGCTGGCGGCTACGGCGGCTACGCTCACGGCGGCACCACTACGGTGACCGGCAGAGAGGGCAATAGTTACACCACCGCCCACGCCAGCGCCGTCGGCGAAGGTGGCGCCGCCTATCACGGCGCCGCATATGGTGGCACCGTGTATCACGCGGGTGGCTGTGGGACCGTTGCTTATGGTGGATGCTACAGCACGGGTGTTGGTGTCGGCGTCGTGGCCGCGCCGGTGGCCTATGTCCCTCCAGCCGCGGTCGCGGTGGCTCCCGTCGCGGTGGCTCCCGTCGCGGCGGTCTATCATCCCTATACTCCCTACGCCGCCGGCGTCTATCGTCGTGGGGTGGTCGTCCGCAGATAGCCGCTCCATGAGAATCCGCCGCAGAATCCTCAGAGCCGTCTTGCTGCTTGCAGCCACGGTCGTGCTCATCCTGGCCGGTGTGATCTGGTGGGCCCCGCCCCGGCAGGATAAGGGCCTCCGGGATGATTTCAACGACGTGGCGCTTGAACAGGTGCTCGCCTTTGGCGAGCGGGCCAACTCGGCCTACCATGACCCTGAGACCTTCCGCAAGGAATACGGCCCGGAGATTGAGGACGGTGAGTTTTCGGGATCCGGGCTGCGGGTATACGTGGACCACAACCCCTCCGGCAAGGCGCAATGGGTGGTGCTGCGCGGTACCGCCAACATGCAGAACATCGTCGATGACTTGGAGTTCGTCGGTCGCGACGAACACGAACTTGGCATCAATGTCCACTCGGGCTTCGACGCCGCCTTGCAAGAGTGCCTGCCATGGATTCTCCAGCGGCTCGACAAGACGCGCCTGACCTGGGTGACGGGCCACAGTTTGGGCGGCGCGGTCGCGGCGTTGCTGGTGGTCACGCTCCATCACCGGGGCTTCAACAACGTTTCCGGCATCACTTTCGGCCAGCCCAAGATCACCGACGCCTACGGGGCCAACAAACTCGCACACCTGAAAATCCTCAGAAGTTAGACCCAGATGTCGGAACCCACCCATATCTCCTGCCACCAGTGCGGCTCGCGGGCGCCGCTGGTGGATCTGCGGCCCGGCCAGGCGCTGCGCTGTGGTTTGTGCAAGTCGCTCTTGCTGCGCAAGCGCCGCTCGGAGTCGTTCCAACCAGCCTGTGCCTTCGCACTGGCGGGCATCTTGTTTCTCGTGCTGGCCAATGTCTATCCGATCATGAACTTCAGCGTGGCGGGGAACACCCAGGCCAACGAGATCGTCACCGGTGTTCGGGTTTTGTTGGATCAGGGATACTGGTTCATCGCGGTGCTGGTCTTCTTTTGCGCGATGCTGGCTCCCGCCGTCTATTTCGTCGGAGTGGCCTATGTCAGCCTGGCCTGCATGGCAGGCAACGGACTGCCATTCGCGCCTGCGGTGCTGGCCGTGGTCGGCCGGGTGCAACCGTGGAGCCTGGTGCCGGTGTTCGCCGCCGCCTGCGTGGTCTCCGCGGTCAAGCTCAACCTCATCGGCACCGTCTTTTGGCAGCCGGGCATCGGTTGGGTCGCCCTGCTGGCCGCCTGCGTGCTGGCGCTCGGGTCCGTCTTCGATCCGGCGGCGGCAGGGCGTGCATTGCATGGGAAAGGAGGCCGGCCGTGACCGACCGCACCCATCTCGATCTGACCAAAGCGTTGGTCGCCGCCGGCATCGTGCTCTATATCCCGGCGAATTTCCTGCCGGTGATGACGATCACCATCACGGGAGATGTTGAGGCGCTCACCATCCTCGGCGGCGTGCAGGAGCTTGCGGATTCGGGGTTGATGCCGGTGGCGGTGCTGGTGTTCTTTGCCAGCATTGTCATCCCCTTCGTGAAACTGGTCTGCATGTGCTGGCTGCTCATGCTGCACGGCTCGGACCGGCTGCGCCCGCAGCGTGCCAAGGCCTTTCACATTCTCCACCAGGTCGGGACCTGGTCGATGATCGACATCTTTTTGCTCTCAGTCCTTGCCGCCGTCGGACAGCTTGGTATCCTCGCCAGCGTTGAGCCCCAACCCGGCGTGGTCTTCTTCGCCGCTGTGCTGCTGTGCACGCTGTTCGCGGCCGATATCTATCAACCCCGTATGATCTGGAAACCCAGTCCCACCGCATGAAACAGTCATCTCCCGCCGAACCACCTGATGAGCTGCCGGGCGAAATCGTCACCGCCCGACGGTCTGGCATCTCATGGGCGTGGTTGTTCCCATTGCTCGCCTTGGTCGCCACCGGCTGGCTCTACTGGACCAACTGGAAGGCCAAGGGCCCGGAAATCACCATCTCCTTCACCACCGCACCCGGCATCGAGCCCGGAAAAACCGCCCTCATTTATCGCGGCGTGCGGGCCGGCACGGTGTCCAAGGTTCACTTGGACAGGGAACTCGGCAAAGTGGTCGTCACCGTCAGCCTGAAGGCCTTCGCCGCCCACCTCGCCACCGAGGGCACGGACTTCTGGATCGAACAGCCGGTCATTTCGCTGCGGGAGATCGCCGGTCTCGAATCGATCATTCAGGGCAACTCGATCCATGCCCGCACCCATCCCGGCGGGGAGTCTGCGACCGTCTTCGAAGGCCTGTCCGAAGCTCCCCTCGCGCCGCTCGACGCAGCGGACCTGGTGGTGAAACTGCGCTCCGGCTCCATTCCTTTCCTCGGGAGGGGCACGCCCGTGTTTCATCGCGGTGTCAGCGTCGGCTGGGTCCGCGACAAGATCTTCGCCACCGACGGTCAGCCTGAGATCGAAGTCATCATCAATGAGGAATTCGCAGGCAAGGTGAGATCCAACTCGCGCTTCTGGGTCATGTCGGCGACGGCGGTGTCCGCCAGCCCCGGTTCGGTGCGGCTCGATCTGCCCGCGTTGCAGGGGTTGTTAGACGGCAGCATTTCATTCGATCACTTCGGATCACCGGGCGGCGACGTTCAGGATGGCGCGGAGTTTGAACTTTCACCGGATGAATTCTCCGCCCGCGCGGAGGGGCCGCCGGTCAGCATCACCTTCGAGGACGGGGCCGGCTTGCGGGCTGGCGAGACCCGGGTCACCTGTCGCGGTCAGCCGGTCGGCTTGGTTGAAAAAATCACTCCGGATCCCGCGAGCCAACGGGTCGAGGTGGTGGCGCGGTTGACCGCCGCCTTTGCGCCGCTGACCTCTGCGGATGCCGTGTTCACGATCATCCGTCCGAGCATCAGCCTCAAGGGAGTCCAAGGGCTCGACACGCTGGTCACCGGTCCGCACATCGCCTTTGAGCCGGGCCAAGCCAAGGAACCGTCCGCTCGTTTCGTCGGGCGCGAACTCCGGCAGTTGGACTTCGACTTCGACATTGCGGATTTGGTCGAGGACGGCAGACAGGTCGTGTTGTGGGCGCAGGACCTGCCCTCACTCCAAACCGGGGCGCCTCTCTATCATCGCGGGATGATCGCGGGCCGCGTGATCGAACAACGCATCGGTGACCAAGGTCGCCCGGAAATCGTCGCCCTGGTGGCCGGCAAATTCCGCGACCAATTGCGGGTCAACACCCGGTTCTGGCGCGTGCCAGCCGCCTTGGTGGCCGTGGGTCATGGCGTCGTCGGCGTGGAAATGCAGAGCCTGTCCGGATTCTTGCAGGGTGGGGTCGCCTTTGACGCGTTCGGCACGCCGGGCCCGGTTGCGCCGGACCAACCGGCGTTTGAGCTTCACGGCAGCGAGCAAGCCGCCGCCGCGATTTCCGCGCCGATCCGGATCTCCTTCCACGACGGCGAGGGCCTGCTCGCCGGCAAGACCGAACTGCGGTATCTTGGCATCCCAGTCGGGATCGTCGAGCAGGTGCGGGTGACGGAAGATAGTGTCGAAGCCACCGCCCGTTTCCAGCCGGGCTACGATTTTCTGCGCCGCATGGGGTCCGAATTCGCCATCATCCGCCCGGAGATCGACCTGAAAGGGGTTCACGGGCTCGAGACTCTGGTTGGCGGCGTATATATCACTTGCGCTCCGGGAACAGGTAACAAGTATGCGAGTTCATTCAACGCGGTCCCGCCCGCTGCGCCCGCCCTGATGAATGAAACCGGATTTGAGATCGTGCTGGAATCGCCATCCACCAAGATCGACGCCGGTGCTCCCATCAGCTACAACGACACTCCTGTGGGCGAGGTCGTCTCGAAAACGCTCTCCCGCGATGGCAAGCGCATTTCCCTAACTGCCCGAATCCGCGATGCGCACAGCAATCTCGTGAAGAGCAACTCGGTATTCTGGGAAGCGGCGACCGTAGAGGCCAAGGTGGGCATTTTCAAAGTCGAGATCGACACGCCCTCGGTGGCAGCCCCCGCTGGCCGAGTTGCCTTCCATACGCCCGACGGCGGAGGCGGTCCGGTGAAAGCGGGCGCGGTTTTCACCTTGTTGACAAAGCCTCCGTCAGCAACCCCCGTCCCGAAATCCAAGTTGCGCCCGTTTGGACGGCCGAACTGAAGCCGAAGCCACATTGCCTTTGCTATTCCAACATTATGAAAACTTGCTCACGATCCATCGTTTCTGTTGTCCGTACTTTCTCCATCGTCCTCCTGGTGTTTGCTGCCGGGTGCACCACCAAGCCGACCGGCTGGCCCAAAGCACAGGCTGACCGGGCCGAGCGAATTCATCACGGATACATTTACTACTTGGACGGCGCGGGCGGTGGCACGGCCAAGGAGAACTATGCGCAAGGCGTCCAACAGGGCTTCCTCGCAGCCGGCTATCGTGGAGCGGGCGAGATGGTCACCTGGGAAACTGGCAAGGGACTGATGGCCGATCAAGACGCCAGTGTGAAATACAAGCGTTCCATGGCGATGGAAGCAGCGGCAAAGATCACGCAGCGGGCGAAGGCGAATCCCGGGGTGCCATTGAACATGCTCGGATTCTCAGCAGGAACCGCCGAGGCCATCTTCGCCCTCGAGGGGCTCCCCGAAACGGTGCAGGTCGATACTGTCGTGCTTTTGGGCACGTCGATCAGCCGGGACTACGACCTCACCAGGGCGTTGAGGCGGGTCAGGGGACATGTCTATATATATACGTCCACCCATGACCGGATGCTCGGCTTTCTCATGCCCTTCTCGGGCACGGCGGATAGGAAGTTCCATGATCCGGGCGCAGGGATCACTGGCTTTGTCCTGCCAGCCGGCGCCACTGCCGCAACTCGCAAACTCTACGCCCAGAAGATCGTCACCATTCCGTGGACCGCGCAACTGGAGAAGGACGGCGACTACGGAAAGCATTTCGATAACGTGAAGATGGAGTTCATCCGCGATCACGTCGCTCCATTGTTCATGGGCAAGGGGGTGCCGGGCCTTGCCAAATGAGAAACACGCCCCCTCACACCCCGGCAACCTCAACACCTATGCGCTGAAGCATACCGAAACGCAGACGGGTTCAGATACCGACACTTTCACGCTCGGCTGTTCCCTGATGTGGTAAACTTAGCCTACGAATCCCATGAATCCGATGCTCTCCTCCGCTCGCGTCTTTGCGCCCCTCCTCGCCGCCGTGTGCTTCGGGCGGCGCCTTCGCCGCCCGCGTCCCGCTCGTCGCGGCAGGGTGGATAACCAGGGCATGGTGCAACTGGCCAGGGCGCTCGCCCTGTGTCTGGCCACCCTCGCGTTCACCCAATGCAGCGTGCCGGTTTCGGTGCGGGTGGAGAAGCCCGTGCCTCCCGTTGGCGCGCCGGCGGCCAAGTCGTCGATTGGCACCCTGCTCGCTGCCACTCGCGAGGCCCACGAGTGGATCCGCCGCAGCGATGACTCCGCCATTCCCGCCTACAACTACGCAGTGGCCCGGTTGGTGGAGGAACTCAAACGCAGCGGCGCGACACCGTGGAACTCGCCGCTCGCCGTCGCCGGAGTGCCCGGGGTCACGACCCTGCGGACCAGGAACCAATCCGACATCGATCCCGCCAGCGCGCAGTTCTATCCCACCGACACCCTGGTTTTCCACGGGGACTATGCCGGTCACCAATCCGTCGTGAGCGGCATCGGTGCGCCGCTGGCCGTGGCGGAATCCTTTGCCGGGATCGGCCACACGCAAATGCGCAAGCACGTGCCGGTGCGCAACTTCACCGCAATCGTGCGCTTTGAGGGTAGCGTCGCCACGCTTGAGTTGGTGGATCCCTATCAGATGGAAGCCGTCAGTCTCGCCGGCAAATCCCGGACGCTTGCCGCCGATTACGGTGCGGCCATGATGCTGGCGCTTTCCAAAGCCCGCGTGGACAAGCTCGGCATCGCCCGCCTGCTGCGCCCGTCCCGCTACGACAACACCGCCAACCTCAATTTCGCCCAGCCCTACGATCCGAAGCGCATTCCCGTGCTCTTCGTCCACGGGCTTGACAGCACCCCGGCCACTTTCGCCCCGGCCTATTTCGAGCTGCTCAAGGATCCAGTCATCCGGAAGAACTACCAGTTCTGGGTCTTCAGCTATCCCAGCGGCTACCCATATCCCTATTCGGCCGTGCTGCTGCGCCGCGAACTCGACTCGGTCAAACGCGACTTCCCCGGCCATCGCGACATCGTCATAGTCGGCCACAGCATGGGCAGCCTCATCAGCCGCCTGATGGTCACCAACGCCGGCGACAAGCTCTGGCTCAAGGCCTTCGGCCACCCACCGGCTGAGACCCAGATGGCCGGGGCCAGCAAGAAGCTGCTCGAAGAGGCGCTCATCTTTGAGAATCGCAAGGAAATCAAGCGGGCTGTCTTCGCCTCCGGGCCCCACCGCGGCTCCGAACTCGCCACTCACTGGATCGGCCGGCTCGGGGCACGCCTGGTCAAGCTGCCCGGCCTCATGGCGGATGTGCGCAACACGATGCTCTCCGCCGCCACCGCCGACGTCGCCGGACTCGCCATTCAAAGTGCGCCTAACAGCATCGGCACGCTCTCGCCGAATAATCCGTTCGTCCGTGAAATCAACAAACTCCCCATCGCTCCCGGCGTGACCTATCACAGCATCATGGGCGACCGCGGCAAGGGCGACACGCCCAAGTCCTCTGACGGCGTGGTCGCCTACTGGAGTTCCCACCTTGATGGCGCCGCTTCGGAAAAGATCGTCCCCTCCGGCCATGGGTCCCACGCGCATCCGGAAGGCATCGCGGAAATCCACCGCATCCTCATCCTCAACCTTCAGAACCACCCATGAAACCAAGCACCGCCATCCTGATCGCCGTGTGGTTCGCATTCACCGCCGCGCTTGGTGCCCAAGACGCGCTCACCGGCGATTTCTCCACCCCCCCGGAAATCGAAAAGCGCCTCGCTGCGGTCCGCGCCGAGCTGCGCGACCTGCCGGCCA
>JAPLUI010000216.1 GCA_026397725.1 Verrucomicrobiota bacterium
AGATTGGAATTGATAGTTTCAACTGCCTTGCCGTCGAGCATGTGGGTTTTCTCTGTACCGCCGTCAAAGGCGACCATGCTGACATGAACGTTCGCGCCGTCGAGAATCCACGGGCGGTCACTTTCGGTCCAAAAGATGCCGCCGGTTTCCTTGATGCGCTTCAAGACTTCGCGGTTCGCGCCGCCGCGTATTCCCTGCGTTGCCAATAGGCCGGCGCGTTTGCACTTGCCGGCGGCAATGTGCGCGCGGGCCTTCTCAAACCAATAGCAACAAAGGTCAGCTTCATGGGGAACGCGCCCGCGCCAATTTGCGAAGATGCGGTCAACATATTCGTCGCCCATCTCACGGCGGAGCATTTTGTCGCCAAGGAATGGCGGGTTGCCGATGATGAAGTCCACGGCGGGCCACTCGGGTTCGCCGTCGTCGCTAACAATGGCGTCCATGCAGCGGATGTTATCGGAGAGGGGCCGCAAGATGGGATCGGCGGGGAAGCCGAAACCGTTGGCGCGAATCCATTGCAGCCAACCTATCCAAACGGTCATCTGTGCCAGGTCATGAGCATAAGCATTGATTTCCATGCCGTGGAGTTGCGATGGCCCGACCATGGGCAGGAATGAGCCAAGGCCGCTGTCGTTGCCAAACAGGATGGCCTCTTTCTCCAGGTCTTTCAGGCGGAGCAAGGCAACATAGAGGAAGTTCCCGGAGCCGCATGCCGGATCAAGAATCCGCACGCGTTGCAGGCGGTCAAGGAAGCGATGCAAGATGCTGCCCGCCTCGCCGCGTGCCTTCTTCGTGGCGGCGGCGTTCAGTGGCTTGGCAGGAGCGGCGGCCGTTTTGCGCCCGGTGGCTAACAGGGTGTCGATGGTGGCGTGGCATTCGTGCCACTCCCGGCGGAGCACGGTCATGATTGCGGCGTCAACGACAAGTTCAACGTCTTCGCGGCTGGTGAAGTGCGCCCCGAGTTGCGAGCGCTTGGCGGGGTCAAGGCCGCGTTCAAACAGGGTGCCGAAGATGGAAGGGTCAACAGCGCTCCAATCAAGACCGGCAGCGGCGGCAATGCGCCGCATTTCGTCGGTGCTCAGGTCAAGGACGCTCCGGTCTTCAAACAGGTTGCCGTTGAAATGACGAATGCGTTCAAGGCCGAAGTCGCCGCCGGTGGCCATGGTGTCGAAAAGCTGGCCAAGGATCTTGCCGAAACGGGCTGGGTCGCCGCCGGAGGTTTTCACGATCCGGGTGAACACCATGTCGGGCAAGAGACGGGTGTCTTCCGCAAACAGACAGAAGACAATGCGGTCAAGGAAATGAGCGACGGCGGCGGGGTCGAGGCCGCGCTTGCGCATGGCGGCGGCGATTTCCGCGAAGTGCCGGGCGGCGTCCTGGGTGACGGCCACGCTGGTGCGGACGGGATGCAGCGTCTCGGGATTGTGGAAGAGGGCGCGAAGGATTCCAAGGTTGCGGGGGTCGCCAAGACTTTCTAACTGAATTTCATGGGTGGCGGAAACGGTGCCGGTGAAGTTGGTATGAACGATGAAGCGGTCGAGGTCGCAAACCACTAACAACGGCTGGTTTTCCAAGGCGTTGCGGTAGCGCAAGAGTTGGTCATAGGCGGCGGTTAGATCCTGGTGCTTGCCCTTGTATTCAAAGCCGAAGCAGCCGCGTTTCCATACGTCCGCGAAGCCCTCGCCGCCGGCGTGCTTGGCCGCGCCCTTTTCAAAACAGAAGGTTTCGCCGGTGGGATCGGCGGCGGCGGGCGTGGGGTGCTCGAAGACGTTGCATAGGTCAATGAAATGCTCTTGCGCGGCGGAGCGCTCTTGCAATTCCACCTTGCGCCACTTGGCGATAAATTCGGGGATGGTCATGCGGCTGCGGGATTCCTACGGCGTGACCTTCAAAGCGGCATGAAGGGCTGCGGCGATCCGCCCGGCAACATCGGTGTTCGCGTCCTGTGCGTAAAGCGAAAAGAAAATACTCGTGTCGGCATAGGCTACCATCGGCTTGCCTCCCGTTCCTCCAAAATGATGTTGGGGATAATCCCCGGGTTCAGATCAAAGTTCTGAACTCCGGCGAGATGTTGCGCGCACGTTTGGAGAGTTCCTTGACCGCGCAACGCAGTTTGACCGCGCAGCAGGTCCATCGTCAGATGCGGAGGAATGGTTCCGTGCCGAGTCCGAATCCCATTTACACTGGGCAGAGGAAACCGGAAGACTGCTTTCGAGCGCTTAACTCGACGAGCTGAGCGCCGGCTTCAAGCTGTTGAACGGAGGGCTCGAGCACCGGGTGTTCTTCAAAAAGCGGACCGGCAGGGTGTTCAAGATCACCAAGCCTCCGCATTTTGGTCACACTTGGTATTTGAAGGATTGCGTTCAGAATTTGATCTGGTGCAACCGGGCTTTCGAAGACGACATTCGACCTGCATGTTGAGAAACCCGGGAGCCAGCTTCCAGCATGTTCGTGAATTCAATGAGGTTGGCGACGAGCGGGTCCGCCGCGCGGGCGGCAGCCGGGAGCAGGAGCAAGGCGAGGCCCAAGGCGGGCGCGAGGTGGTTTTTCAAACCCGCGCCCTCGGTGGCTGGAATCACGGCGGGGAGCGGGCGGGCGGCGCGTGGATGGATGGATGGATGTCGTGGTCATGGCTTCAGGGCTTGGACCGCATGACACGATTCGCCCCGGACCCGCCACGCGCAAGGCAATTCGTCCCGGTCCCTTGGTGGGGTGGCTTTCCTCATGACGGCAATTTCGGAAATCCCAATCAATCGGCGGATGGCGCCTCTTAGGCCACTGCCGCAGCCACCAGCGCTTTCAAGTTCCCGGCGGCACGCAATCCTGGCCGGTTGCGGCACCTTCCCGCGTATGGCGCCTCGCTCAACCCGGAAAAATCATGATCAGTCTTGACATTCGCGTCCGACTCCGCGAATTTCGCCGCGTGACCAAGAAACTTACCCCCATCAAAGATAGACTGTCCAAGACCCAAATCCTGGATCAGATTGCGGCCAGTACCGAACTGAGTCGCAAGCAAGTGGCCGCCGTGCTGGATAGCCTGACCGACGTCATCGAAGCGCACGTCAGCAAGCGTGCGGTTGGCGAGTTCGTCCTTCCGGGCTTGTTGAAAATCAGCACGGTGCGCAAACCGGCGACCAAGGCGCGCAAGGGCATCAATCCCTTCACCAAGGAGGAAGTCATGTTCAAAGCCAAGCCCGCCTCCACGATCGTGAAAGTGCGCCCGTTGAAAAAGCTCAAGGAGATGCCGCTCTAACAGCCAATTGCGGCCCCACTTGCTCCCGCCTGCCGAACTCCCCATGGGCGAGTTCGCAGTGCGGTATTTGGCTCGGCATTCTCTAACTGGCGTGCCTTTGCCGCGATTTTCTAGCAGGTACGCTGCTGTCGCAAACGACGAATGGGCAGGTGGCACGCCTGGGCTTGCCGTTCGGAAGGCCGGGGTTTCGACGACCAGAACACAGGCACCAAGGAAAAACCGGTTCTCCCAACTGCAAAGTGGTGGCCAACCGCACTCGGCCCTGTTACGCTCGCTGCCCAACCAAGACACCAGCATGCGCACCAACCCGAACCTGATCATTCCCCGCAACTACCAACCACTTCATGGGGTCAAGGAAACCGAGCACGCCATCAAGAACCTCAAGGACTTCGTCGAACTGAATCTCGCAACCGAACTGAATCTGAGCCGCGTTACCGCCCCGCTTTTCGTTCAAGGCGGCACGGGCATCAACGATGATCTCAACGGTGTCGAGCGGCCAGTGGCCTTTCCCATCAAGGACATGCCCGGCGTGCGGGCGGAAATCGTCCAGTCGCTGGCCAAGTGGAAGCGGATGGCGCTCGGCGACCTCGGCTTCAAGCCTGGCTACGGCCTCTACACCGACATGAACGCCCTCCGGCCCGACGAGACGCTCGACAACACGCACTCGATTTACGTGGACCAGTGGGATTGGGAACGTGTCATCGTGCCAACGGAGCGCAAGCTCGAGTTCCTGAAGAAAATCGTCCGCAAGATCTATTCAATACTCAAACGCACCGAGCACTTCATCTACGAACGGTATGCGGACATCCGCCCGGAACTGCCGGAGGAAATCACCTTCATCCATGCCGAGGACCTCCGGGCGAAATATCCCAAACTGTCACCCAAGCAGCGCGAGCAGCGGCTCCTCCTCGAGTGTGGTGCCGCCTTCATCATCGGCATCGGTGGCGACCTCGGCGATGGCACCATCCACGACGGCCGGGCACCCGACTACGACGACTGGTCCACCGCCACGCCGGGAGGGCGCCATGGACTCAACGGTGACATCCTGGTCTGGAATCCGGTGCTGAAGATGGCCTTTGAGTTATCCTCAATGGGCATCCGCGTGGACCGGAAAGCCATGTTGCGGCAATTGAAAATCAGTGGCTGCGAGCAACGGCGGGAGCTGTTCTGGCACCACCGCCTCCTGAGCAACGGCATGCCATTGTCGATTGGGGGCGGCATCGGCCAGTCGCGGCTCTGCATGTATTTTCTCCGCAAAGCCCACGTCGGTGAAATCCAGACCAGCCTCTGGCCGGACGCGATGATCGTCGCGTGCCGCAAACACAACATCGCCTTGCTGTGAGCGCAAGCCCTGCCGAACAGGCCTCCGTTGCCGGGTTTGAAGCTGCCCACCCCGGCGGGCAGGCGCGTCAGTGCTTGGCGAGCTACATGCCATCGGCAAGTTCGCGCAGCAGTTCCAGTTCCTCCCACCGTTGATAGAGCCGGGCGACTTCCGCGTTGGCGGCGGCGAACTGCCTGAGCACGGCGGGAATCTCAGCGCCCGATCTGGCGTGGCAGGCGGGGTCGTTCAAGCGACACTCAATGGCCACGACCTCCTGCTCGGCGGCCAGGATGGCGCTTTCGATGTCGGCGAGTTCGCATTTCTCCTTGAGGGTGAGTTTGCGGGGCTGGCTGGAAGCGGCGGCGGGGCGGTGCTGGTGGCGGGCGGCGGCGGCTCTGGCGGCGGCCTGGGCCTGGATCCGCTGCGAGGCTTCGCGGGCCTGGCGTTTTTCGAGGTAATAGGAATAGTTTCCCGGTTGCACCACCACCCCGTGGTCCTCGAACGCGATGATTTGGTCGCAGATGCGATCCAGGAAATAGCGGTCATGGGAAACACAGATCACCGTACCGTCAAAGTCCGCCAGCGCTTCCTCCAGCATCCGCAACGAGGGCAGGTCAAGGTCGTTGGTCGGCTCGTCGAGCACGATCAGATTGCCGCCATGCTTGAGCACCTTCGCCAGCATCAGCCGCGCGCGTTCGCCGCCTGACAGAAGATCCACCCGGTCGTTGATCCGCAGGTCGTTGAAGAGAAAGCGGCGGAGGTAGGCGCGGGCACCGAGCGGTTGGGTGCCGAACATCAGCTTCTCGTTGCCTCCGGAGATTTCATCTAAGAGCGAACCCGTGCCCGTGAGCTGCATCCGCGTCTGATCGATGTAGTTCGCCTTGACCCGCTTGCCGATGACGGCGGAGCCCTCGCTGGCCGGGAGCGTCCCGAGGCAGAGTTTCAGCAAGGTGGTTTTGCCGACGCCGTTGCTGCCGACAATGCCGGTGCATTGGCCGGGGCGCAGCGTGAGCGTGAGGTGGCGGAACAACCAGCGGGGCGCGGTGGCGGTGCCGACGTTGACGCCGGCGTTATCGAGTTCGACGACGATGTTGCCAAGTTCCGGCGGGGGCGGGATGAGCAGGTCCATTTCCCGCTCTTCGGGCGGGGCCTCCATGCCCTCGACCTCATAAAACTGCTCCAGCCGGTGCCGCGACTTCGTGCCACGCGCCTTCACGCCGGCCCGCACCCAGTCGAGTTCCTCGCGCAGGAACCGTTGCCGCCGTCGCTCGGTTTGCTCGGCGATCTGACGCCGCACTGCCTTCGACTCGAGAAACGCGGTGTAGTTGCCGGGATGGGAAAACGCCCGGCCTTGGTCGAGTTCAAGGATCCGGGTGGCAATCCCATCGAGAAAATAGCGGTCGTGCGTGACGAAAATCACCGCGCCGGAAAAGCCCTTCAGATAGTCCTCAAGCCAGCGGATCGACTCCGCGTCCAGATGGTTCGTCGGCTCATCGAGCAGCAGCAAGTCCGGCTGACAGGCCAGCGCGCGGCACAGGGCCACCCGGCGTTTTTCCCCGCCGGAGAGCGGCCCGACGGTCAGTTCCAACGCCGGCGCATCGAGCGCGGTGGCGGTGGCCTTGATGCGGGCATCGAGATTCCAGCCGTCCGCATGCTCGATCAAATGCAGCAGCTCGGTCAGTTCCGCCTCGGGGCCATCACCGCTTTCGTAGCGCCGGACGGCCGCGACGAGATCGGCGGCGCCAGCGGCGATGTTTTCCTGCACGCTCAATGCGGAATCCAGCTCGAACTCCTGCGGCAAATATCCGACGCGCAAGCCGCGCCGCCGGGCGATTTCGCCGGAATCCGGCGTCTGCACGCCAATGAGGATTTTGAGCAACGAGGTCTTGCCGCAGCCATTGCGGCCGAGCATGCCGATTTTTTCGCCGGCGGAGACGGCGAGGGTCACCCCATCCAGCAGCATTTGATAGCCATAGGTGAGGCGGATTTCGGTGGCGGAGAGGAGTGCGGACATGCAGCGCCGTGAGTTTGCCTATTCCCGGCCAAACGTCCATCGCCGATCCACCACTGCCACCCACAAAACCCCGCCCGGCCACTCCGCCCGCATCCCATAACATTTCACCCCAACCTCAAAGCCACATCTTCCTTGATTCCAAACGGATGCACCAAATCACCCGCCTCACAACGGGTTATGCTTCGGTGATGCGAAGCATTCCAGTAGTCAAGCCATAAATAAAATTTTGCTGTGGAACGCCTGTGGAAAGGGCCGCCGCCGGAGTAACTGTTAGGTGCTCTGAAAATATGTTTTCGCGCGGCGGTTTTTTCCTTCAAGTTTTCCTTCGAGGCCATTCCAAGCATCCGCAGCGTGGAACCCGAAGCACCCACCAAAGACCCACTTTCAGCGATCCATCATGACCCCAACGGCAGCACCAATGCACGAGCACGCAGCAAACCCGGCAGACTTGACGGCGGCAAGCCGGGGCTGGGACTCGGTATGCGAGGCGCTCCGTGCGTCGGTGGGTCAGGATGCCTTCCAGCGCTGGTTTCGCGCTGCCCGCTGGCTCGGCCACGAGGATGGCATCGCCGCCATCGCCGTGCCGGGTGAAATCCATCGGGTGTGGATTGAAACCAACTACCTGCCGGAACTGACCATGGCGGTGAGCGGAACCTTCGATGGCGTGCGCGAGGTGAAAATCGTGCTGTGCGAAGCCACGGAGGCTGCTGCCGCCCACGGCAACGGCCACCACCATCATGGCTCATCCCAGTCCCGCGGTCCGCAACGAGCCGTCACGCTGGAGGGTGAAGCCCTCGACAGACGCGTCAAGAGCGCCGGCTTGAATCCCGCCTTCACGTTTGCCAGCTTCGTGGTGGGTGCCAACAACCAGTTCGCCCATGCCGCGTGCGAGGCGGTCGCCAAGAAATCCGGCCTCGGCTACAATCCCTTGTTCATCCACGGCGGGTCGGGGCTCGGCAAGACCCACTTGATGCAATCCATCGGCCAGGAGCTGCTGCGCCGCCTCCCCGGCTGCCGGGTGGCGTACCTGACTTGCGAGAAATTCACCAACGAGTTCATTGACGCCGTGCGTCGTGGGGACATTGAGAAATTCCGCCGCCGTTACCGCCATTCCGACGTGCTGCTCATTGATGATGTGCAATTTCTCGCCGGCAAGGAACGTTCGCAGGAAGAATTTTTCCACACCTTCAATACCCTGCTCGACGGGCGCAACCAGGTGATCCTCACCTGCGACCGCCCGGCTTGCGAAATCAAGAGCCTCGAACCCCGCCTCGTGTCCCGCTTCGAGTGCGGTCTCACCGTGGAAATGCAGCCCCCGCTCATTGAAACCCGGATGGCCATCCTCAAGCGCAAAGCCGCGGATTGGAAGGTCCGCGTCGATGAAACCGTACTCCAATTCCTCGCCGAAAACATCCGCACCAATGTCCGCCGCCTGGAAGGCGCCCTCATGCGCGTGGCCACCTTCGCCTCCCTCGCCGGCGAAAGCGTCAGCGTCGAAAAAGTCGAGCACCTGCTGCGCGACCTGCTCCGGGAGGAAGCCAGCCGCCAGGTGAGCATCGATACCATCCAAAAGGCCGTCGCCGAGCACTTCGATGTCCGCCTCGCCGACATGACCAGCCGCCGCCGCCCCGCCAGCATCGCCTTCCCGCGCCAAATCGCCATGTATTTGAGCCGCTCCCTCACCAAGGGCTCGCTCATGGAAATCGGCGAAGCCTTCGGTGGCCGCGACCACGGCACCGTCATCCACGCCTGTAAGAAAATCCAAACCCAGCTCCAACAGGAACCGGGACTCAAGGAAACCCTCGCCCGGATCGAGGCTCAGATCCGCCGCTGATACGGCAATCTCTCCTCATTTCGGAAAAGTTCTTTCGGATTCTTAAAGAATGCTTGCCAAACCCGCGGGAAAGCAGGAACTTCCTCGCAGCTCGTTCCGGGTATCACACCAATGAAGTTTCGTATCTCCAAGGAAGCATTTCTCGATGGCCTGCAAAAGGTCCAGCACGTCGTGAGTTCGCGCACCACCCTGCCGATCCTTTCCAACGTCCTGATCGTGGCCAAGGATGGCCGCATCCAGTTCACCACCACGGACCTCGACGTCGGTATCACCGGGTCGGTCGAAGCCGATATTGACAAGGAAGGTGCCACCACCCTGCCGGCCAAGCGCTTGGTCAGCATCGTGCGTGAACTTCCCACCAGCGAGGTCGAGGTTGCGGTGGATTCGAAAAACCACGCCGCCATCCGCAGCGGTCCCTCGTTTTTCAAAATCATCGGCTTGAGCGAGGCGGAATTCCCGCCACTGCCGAATTTCCAGGGCTCCAAGGAATTCCGCATCCCGCAGCAGGTCATGCGCGACGGCCTGCGCAAAACCTCCTACGCCATCTCCTCGGATGAAACCCGCTACGTCCTCAACGGCATCTTCGCCTCGTTCCGCGATGGCAAAATGACCCTCGTCGCCACCGACGGCCGCCGCCTTGCCATGGTCGATAGCGATCTGGAGTTCCCCGCCTCCCACGAGACCGACGTCATCATCCCGACCAAGGCCGTGCAGGAACTCCAGCGCCTGCTAGGCGACACCGGCGAGGTCATCGTCAAGCTCACCGACAACCAGATCTCATTCACCATCGGCGACAGCCTGCTGGCCAGCAAACTCATCGAAGGCAACTACCCGAACTACCGCCAGGTCATCCCCGGCGAGGCCCTGGAGCGCGTCGTCATCGGCCGTGAGGCCCTGCTCGACACCGTCCGCCGCGTCTCCCTCCTGGCCTCGGACAAATCCAACTCCGTCAAACTCGTCTTCAGCGAAAACCAGATCGAGGTTACCGCCAACTCCCCGGATGTCGGTGAAGCCCAGGAATCCATGGATGTCATCTATCAGGGCAAGCCGATGCAGATCGCCTTCAACCCGGAATTCCTCCAGGCCCCGCTGCGCAATCTGGAAACCGACGACGTTTACCTCGATCTCATTGATGAAATGAGTCCCGGCGTCCTGCGCATCGAAGGCACCTTCCTCTATGTGCTCATGCCCATGCGTGTGACGCACTGACTGAGGTGCCGGGATGTCGCGGCCGGGAGTCAGGCGCATTCCAGGGAGCATGCGGGTCAAGCTCGGGCGGGCCCATGGTCCACCGCTGGGCGACGCTTCGCCAAGGCGGCAAGCATCCTCGCCGAGGATGCGAGACCACGTTGCCGAGGGTGAAATCCAAGCTGCGGTTTCCATTCGCGAATTCGGTTTATGAACTTGCACGCAGTGGATGAGCCACTAAGTTCGGGGTGTCGGTGGTTCCATGGTGGCGCCGCCCGAGTGGTCACGATGAATTCATTTTTCCCAATCCTGAGGTTGCTGGCACTGAGTGCCGCAGGGCCGCTGGTCCATGGCGCGGACTCGCCGCGGCGCACCATTTCGCTGGACGGCCTGTGGCAGCTTGCCGAGGGCAAGCTGGAGGCGGCGCCGACGCGCTTTGAGCGGACGGTGCCGGTGCCGGGGCTGGTGGACATGGCGACGCCGGCGTTGGTCGAGCCGGGGCCTAAGGTGGGCAGCCGCGAACTCGTCCCGCAGAAGGACCCGCGGCGGGACGCGTTTTGGTATCGGCGGACCTTTACCGTGGACGGAGCGCTGCCGGCGGTGGCCACGCTGAAGATCGGCAAGGCGATGTTCGGCTCGCAGGTGACGCTGAACGGAAAGGTGTTAGGCGAGCACCGGCCGAGTTTCACGCCGGGGTATTTCGAGACGGGGACGGCGTTGAAAGTCGGCGAAAACGAGCTGCTCATCCGGGTGGGTGCGGATCGGGACGCGGTGACGAGTGCGGTGCCAACGGGTTTTGATTTTGAGAAGGAGCGGTACCTGCCGGGCATTTTCGATTCGGTGGAGTTGATTCTATCCGGCACGCCGCATCTGGTGAACGTGCAGACGGTGCCGGAGGTCGCCAACCGGACCGTGCGGGTGGCGGCGCAGGTGTGCAACGCGGGTGTGGCAACGCGGACGGGCCTAACCTGCGTGGTGCGCGAGACGCAATCCGGCACGGTGGTGGGTCAGGCGACCAGTGCAACGGAAGCACTGGCAGCCGGCGCGGCCACGACGCTGGAGCTGAGGATTCCCATTGCGCCGTGCCGCCTGTGGTCGCCGGAAGATCCGTTTCTATACACTGTCACGGTGGAGAGTGCCACCGATCGCATGGAGACGCGCTTTGGCATGCGTGAATTCAAGTTCGATCCGGTGACGCGCCAGGCGATGTTGAACGGCAAACCCTATTTCATGCGCGGCAGCAACATCACCCTCTATCGGTTTTTTGAAGATCCCCAGCGCGGCAATCTGCCATGGAACGAGGCCTGGGTGCGGCAGTTGCATCGCCGGGTGAAAGAGATGCACTGGAATTGCTTGCGCTACTGCATCGGGTTTCCGCCGGAGGCATGGTATCGCATCGCGGATGAGGAAGGCCTCCTCATCCAGGACGAGTTTCCGCTCTGGTTCGGCGGGCCGGGCTGGAGCGTGTGGCCCAAGGCACTCAAGCGTGACCAACTGGCGCTGGAGTTCACGGCATGGCTGCGCGAGCGCTGGAACCATCCCTGCGTCGTGATCTGGGATGCCAGCAACGAAACCACCACCAGCGAGACGGCGCCCGCCATCCGCCAGGTGCGGGCCTTGGACCTGTCGAATCGCCCGTGGGACAACAGCTACATGGCCCCCGAGGAACCGGGCGACACCTTCGAGTCCCATCCCTATCATTTCATCAACTCCGGCTTCAAGCTGCGCGACCTCGCCAAGGCCAGCCCGGTGCCGCAGGGCAGCTCATTCAAGAACGAGGAGAAACTTCCGGTCATCATCAACGAATACGGCTGGCTCTGGCTCAATCGCGACGGCACGCCCACCACGCTCACCCGCGACCTCTACAGGAACCTGTTAGGTCCGGAATCCACCGTCGCCCAACGGCAGGAGTTGTATGCGCAATACACCGCCGCCGAGACCGAGTTCTGGCGTGCCCACCGCCAGGCCGCCGCAGTCATGCACTTCACCACGCTGGGGTATTCGCGGCCCGACGGCCAGACCAGCGACCACTGGCTCGACATCGCCAAGCTGACCTGGGAACCGAACTTCCACCACTACGTGCGCGATGCGTTCGCGCCGGTCGGCCTGTGCGTGAACTTCTGGCGTGACACTCTATCCATCGGCGAGCAGGCGCGGATTCCGGTCATCCTGATCAATGACCTGGAGCGACCGTGGACGGGGCCGCTCACGCTGCGCGTGAAGTCCGGAGACCTCGTTGTCTCGGAGTTGAAACAAGACTGCCGCATCGAGGCATTCGGGCGGACGGAAGTGAACTTCGAACTCACCTTTCCTAACAAACCTGGCCGCCACACCCTCGAAGCCGAACTGTGCGGCGAGGATGCGCAACCCGTCCACAGCGTGCGGACCGTGGAGTGCGTGGATCCGGCGCTCGCGCTCCGCGCGCTGGGTTTGGCGCACCTCAAGCCTGCCACGGCCTCGTCCTGCGTCACGGTTCGCAACCGGACCTACACCGCCGACCTGGCGGTCGATGGCGACCCGGCCACCTACTGGTCGTCCGACGCCACCGATCCTTCTTGGCTGGCCGTTGATCTCGGGGAGATGAAGAAGATCAGCCGGGTGCAGATCACCTGGGAAGCGGCCTTTGCCAAGGCCTTCGCGATCCAGGTGTCGCCCGACGGCCAGGCCTGGACCGAGGTTTACCGGAATGCCGCCGGCCAGGGCGGCCGCAACGACCTCCGGTTTGCGCCGGTGAGCGCCCGCTGGGTGCGGATGTTCGGCACCCAGCGAGCCACCGAGTGGGGTTACGCCATCCACGAACTGCAGGTCTTTGAGTAACACCCATGCCATGAACACGAGCGGTGAGGATGACCGATGCCGAGAGGCCGATCTCGGGGTGTGGCGTGAGTGGGGAGGGCATGGCGTGCGGGCTGCAGCCCGCGTGTGATTGAAGAGCGCAGAGAGATGAGGTGCCGGTGGCAGCCTGCCTGAAGCGCGGCTTGACCACCATTCGGAAGCAATCTTGTCTGCCTGAAATGTTCATCTCGAGCGGGGTGACCACGTCCCCGGGTCTCCCCACCCCCATCCACATCATGCGAATGGTGACTGTTCAGCTTGCCGATGGCTTACTTGCCCGCCTTGCGGAAATGGTCTTCGGTGGGTGGGCCCGCCTGCTTGCCGGCGGCGTCAAACAAAGCGGCCCTCACGAAGGTGGGCTGCGCGATGGTGAGGGGATCTTTATACTCCGGCGACGTGGCCGTGGGGGCTTTGCCGTCCAGCGTGTAGCGGATCGTGCCGGGCTCGTCGGCGGTCATGGTTAGAGTGAAGGACGCGTCGAACATGCGCTCCTCGACATTGGAAAACCCCACGCATTTCCAGTGCACGGTGTGGACGAGTTTTTCGAGCAGCGCATCGGTGACGGCCAGGCGTTTTTGGAACTGCGGCCAGGTCTTGCCGGCTGCCATGTTCCAGACTCGCTCGCTCATGGCCGCCATCGGCCAGCGCAGGTTGCCGAGTTCCACAGCCTCGGATTGTTCCCACGCGCAAATCTGTGAGCCGCTCATCCTGGCATTGGGGTCAAGCTGCCGCCAGGTGGTGGTGGCGAAATCCTGGGTGAAGGCGCCGAAGCGATCGATATTCCACTCGAAAATCTTCCGGGTGTAATCGGAGAGCACCCGCATCACATACAATGGCGTCCATGAGGCGTTGATCACCGTGTAGCCGTCCGCCAGCAGGTCGTTTGGTTGATAGAAGCGGTTCTCGTAAACCATCACGATCACGTCCTTGGGAATCGGGAACTTGCTGTTAGGTTCGCGACCGAACCCTTCCCACACGATGGTCCGCTTGCCGTTCTTTTTGACGGCGGCATCCATCAGGCAGAGAAAGCGGCGGTACATTTCATGCTGGCCCTTGTCGCCCAGGCCCAGTTGCTTGAAGGCCGCTTGGAAATGGGCGTTCTGATCGGCGAAAACATAGTCGGCCTCGTCGCCGCCGATGTGGAAGTAGGGCGTGCTCTTGAAGACCTGGCACATCTCGCCGATGATGGTGGCGCAGGCTTGGATGACCTCCTCGCGGGCGAAGTTGATGCTCGCGTGATGCTCGTAGGGCTTGGTGCCGCGGATCATCCAGAAGTCGGGGTCGGAGCGGTTGAGCGTCGCGCTGTGGCCGGGGATGTCGAACTCGGGCACGATCGTCACGTTGCGTGCATCGGCATAGGCGACCAGGCCGGTGAGTTCTTCCAGCGTGTAGGGCGCGCCGCCGTGCTGGTTTTGCGTGAGCACCTTGGGGAACGCCTTGGTCGGGAACATGAAACTCTGATCATCGGTTAGATGAAACTGCAGATAACGGATTTTATAGAGGCGGCACATGCCGACGATCTGTTTGAGGTTATTGATCGAGTGGTATTGGCGTGCCACGTCGATCATCAGTCCGCGGTAGGATTTGTCAGGGCTGTCCGCCAGCATCAGGCGCGGCAGGGCGGCCGCCGCGCCTTGGCCGGTGATGGCCTGCAACAGGCTGACCGTGCCCATGGCGATCGCGCCGTAGTTGCCGCCGGCGATGATCGCCTGGTTACCCACGCTCAGCCGGTAGGCCTCATCCTTGAGGGTGGCATCAGGTGTTAGAACGATATCGCCGTCCTTGGCCGGGCCACCGATGGCGGGGAGCTTCAGGGTGGTGATGGCGGCGATCTCATCGGACAACAGCCCGGCCAGCGGCAACAACGACGGCACGCTCGCGACGATCCTCGCGGATGCCAGATCCATCTGGCCTGGCTTGATTTCCACCTGCTTGGGCCATGGGATGAAGTTGCAGCGTGCGTCATCCGGGGTGTCGGCAGCGAAGGCTGCAGAGACCACCAAGGACGACAGCAGTAGGATAGACAGGCGGTTTTCAATCATAATGAGGTGGCTTTCTTACAGGTTGGTTTTCAGTTCAAGGTCCGGTTCCAGGCAGTGATACGCGGCTGCCAGGCACGATCTATCGGTTATTCGTGCCGGGTTGCCGCGCCTGGACGGCGCGGTGCCTATGACCCGTGGTTTTGGTCGGCCACAGGCAACCGCCGTAGCGGTGCTTGCAGGTGAGGATGACCCGCCTTGAACCCGCTGCGGGCGAGCGTGCCGATGATCGGGTCGGCGTCAAACGCGGTCGGATTGAAGATCGCCGGGCCCTCGCCACTAGAAGTGCGGTTGTGCAAACGAGTTGGGGAACCGGCGACGGCTCAGCCCTTGCTGGCGGCGGTGCGGGCTTTGCGGATGATGCTGGCCACGGTTTCCGAGGCCTTGGCACCGACCGACAGCCACTTGTCGGCCTTGTCCAGATCGATGCTGTAATTGGTGCCTTCGACGAGCGGGTCGTAGGTGCCAAGTTGCTCGATGTAGAGGCCGTCGCGGCGCTTGCGGCTGTCCACGGCCACGATTTTGTAGTAGGGGCGGTCTTTGGTCCCTTTGCGATTGAGTCGGATAGCTACAGCCATGATGATGCGTCGTTTCAGTGAGCCCGGAAGCGGGCGGCGCCGCAACTTGGAAGAAGAACCAGGGCTTGCCAAGCAGAAATTCGCAAGAATTCGAGATAATCGGCATTTTTCCCGGAAATGCGGGATGGCGGGCTCAGGGCGCGGCTTCCGGGCCGCCGATGAGGCTGGCGAGGCGCTGTTGGAGGCTGGCGAGGCGCTGTTGGAGGCTGGCGAGGGTGGCGGGGTCAGTGACTTTGTCGCCGTCGTGGGTGGTGATGTAGAGGGTGTCCATGGCCACGCCTTTTTCGGTGCAAATGCGGGCATGGACGGTGTTGAGGCCGTGCTGGTTGATGGCAAAGAACAGGTCGTGGAGCAGGCCGATGCGGTCGAGCGCCTGGATTTCGACGGTGGTGCAGGTGGGATGGAGCTGGTTGCTGACGTAGGCCTGGACCGGGACGGCGAGGTCGTGAGTGGAAGGCGGCGTGAGGTGCTCCTCCAGGCGGCGGAGATGGAGTTCCGGGTCATACTGGGCCGCCACGAGGATGGCATTGAAGCATTCGAGGAAGCCCTGGCGCGTGGCGGCCTCGGCAACCGGCTCGAAGTTGGTGGTGCAGACGCGGAAGATATCGACGACGATGCCATCGCTGCGGGTGAAGAAGTCGGCGGAGAGGATGTTGAGGTGGCGGGCGGCGAGGGCGCAGCAGAGTTTCTCCAGGAGCAGTGGCTTGTCGCGGGTGGCGAGGACCAGTTCGGTGTAGCCCTTTTCGATGTGGTCGATCCACTTGATGCAGTGGGCGAAGGGCGTGTGGGTATCCGTCTCGTGTTGGAGGAAATGGCGGACGGTGCGGACCTGGGTGACGATGTCCGGCGCCTGGCGGAAGTGAAACGCGGCGGCCGGCATGCGCGCGAAGTGCTGCTCGATGTCCGGATGGTAATCGTCGCGCATGAGCTTGAGGACTGCGTCACGCAGGGCGAGGCGGTCCACATCGAGCTGGCGGGCGTATTCCGCGCGACCGCCGCCATCGAGGAACCTGCGGGTGGCGGAGTAGAGTTGCAGCATGAGACTTTCCTTCCAGCCGCTCCAGGCCTCCGGCGCGGTGCCGTTGGCGTCAGCGAAGGTGAAGAGGAAGAGCGCGTCGAGATTGGTGCGGGATTTGACGATGGCGGCAAACTCCGCGATGACCTCCGGGTCTTCCAGATTGCGGGTGGTGGCGGTCCGGTAGAAAGTGAGGTGGTGGTCCACCAGAAACATGATGAGGGTGCGGCGCGGACCCTGGATCTGAAGGCGGTTGCACAGGCGCGAAGCGAGCATGGCCGAGCCATCGATGTGCTCGCGGACGTTCTCGGCCCGACCGGTATCGTGGAGGATTACCGCGAGGTAGAGCGCGTAGGGATCGGCGATCTCATGCAACAGGCGGAGGTAGATTTCGCGCTTGGGATCGGCATCGCCGATGAGCTGGTCGAGTTGGTCGAGGCAGCGGAGCGTGTGCTCGTCGGCGGTGTAACGGTGGAAAAACTCGTGTTGGACGAGGCAATCGAGGGCACCGAATTCCGGCAGGTAACGGCCGAGGAAGCCGGCGCGGTGCATTTTCCGCAAGGTGGCTGCCACGTCGCCCTTGCGCTCGAGAATGGCCTGGAAGGTTTCGCGATTGGTGCGGGAGCAGCGGAACGCCCGATCGATGTCGTCCCAGTGCGTGCGGACGAGTTGCCGCAATTGCGGGCTGAGCCGCAGATTGCGGAGCTGGCAGTGCTGGAACAAGCGCATCAGGCGTTGCGGGTCGTCCTTGAAAATCCCGGGTTGTACCGGATGGAGGCGGCCCTCGCGGGCGATGAAGCCATCGAATTCCTCCTGCGGCTTTTTCCTGAATGTCAGGAACGAGCGCAGCCCGCCCTCGGCACGGTCTTCCTGCTCGATCTGGAACACCTCCATCAGCGAGGTGGTGTGCTGATAGAGATTGCGGGTGTGGCGGTAGTAATCGCGCATGAAGGCCTCGGTGCGGCGGAGCATGCTGCGTTGGGGATAGTGGAAGGCGGTGGAGACCACGCCTTGGAGCATGAGGGTGAGCTGGTCGGTGGGGGCTTGGGTGTGGTAGTGGAGTTCGTTGCGCACCCGGTGCAGGAAATCCACGGCGTCATCGATCTCCTGGCGAGCGGTGGCGGTGAGGATGCCGTCCGCGACCAGGGCGGCGAGGTTGGGGTTGCCGCGCTTGATGCGGCAGACCCAGAGGAGGCTGTGATAGTCATTAAGGCCGCCGCAGCTTTCCTTCACGTTGGGTTCCTGAAGGAACACCGTGCGGAAGGATTTCTGGTGACGGCTGCGCAACTCCTGGCGCAGGTGGTCGAAAAAACCGGTCTGGTCGAGGCATCGCTTGGTGAACTGCCGCTCGAATCGATGGAACAATGCCGCGTCGCCGGTAACGAGGCGGGCATCGATCAGGGAGGTTCTCAGATGCGGATCCGAACTTGCCAGCCGGATACACTCGCTGACCGAGCCACAGGTGGGAGTGGTTTTGAGGCCAAGGGCGGCAAGGGTGTCAACAAACTGCCGGAGCCTTGCTTGCAGGGAGTCCGGGAGCTTGGCAAACAGCACCGGAAGGAGCACCATCAACCCAAGGTCCGAGCACGGGTTGAGCGCCGCGCGGCCGTAACTGCCGGTCGCCACCAGCGCGATGGCAGGGACGGCCTGGCTCAGGCCACCTGCGACGGCCCCGAGGCTTGCCCCGAGCAGTTCATCCATCAAAGCAGCGCGGGCCCGGGCGATTTCCAGCCCGCCGCCCCCGTGCTGGTGGCGCTCCTGGAGCTGGCGTTCCCGGAGGTGGCGTTCTCCTGCGGTTAGAAAAGCACCGCAGAGGGCGTCGCGTGCGGTGGCGGAACGGGTGGCGTGAAGTGCCGTGGTGAGGGCTTGCCGGCCATTGGCATCAGGGGTCGGGAGGGGGTCCGGCATAGGCAGAGTTCGGGGAGCATCGGGTCGGTTTGAAATCAATCCAGCGCCACCGCCCAGGTGTACTCACTGGAGCCATGGATTGCTAGGAAATTGCTTTGCCGGGTGGCCTGCACGAGAAAGCGAAAGCGGGGCTCGCAGAGCGGGAACAAGGGGGGTGCGGAGTAAATGGGGGCGTGACTGGCTAATAGCTGACAATCTGAAACGCGGCAATGCGGAAAAAAGCGCCCGCAGAGCCGTCTGGGGCCTTGGCTTGGCGGGATCATGTCGAAAAATGGGGCATGTCGATGGATTCATGGGAATAGTCCCCGCCGACAGAAATAGCTCGCCCGCCCCCGTTGCCAAGAAAATTCTGCAAATCTGTCGGCGACGGTTCAAAACTAGATTTTTTGCCGGAGCAAAACTAGACAGATTTCAACGTGAAATGGCCGAGAATCGGGGGCCAGATTAACTTTGGTGAATGATCGAGCACCCAGAGCTTGCGAAACGGGTGGAAAAGC
>JAPLUI010000080.1 GCA_026397725.1 Verrucomicrobiota bacterium
GGAGGCGTTAGGCGGACTCACGCCCTCGCTGATGACGGCAAGGTAGTAGTCGCCTGCGGTCAGATAGTCCAGGTCGTTGAGCGGCAGCAACACATATCTTTCCGGCCCGGTCTTTTGCATTTCCACCTGGCGGTCGCCGTTGGTGCCGGCGGTGTATTGGACGTTCGCATCGTAAAAACTACCGGAATCGCCAGTGGTGAAATCCGGGATGGTTTCGCGCCGCATCGCCAACATCATTTCACCGGCGGAAGGTGCCAGCGTGAGTTCCCAGCTCGGGGTGTTGGCCGGGATGGTGACCTTGAAATATGCCGCATCGCGTGGTGCCAGATTGGTGATGGTGGCACTGCTGCCGGCGGCGTAACTCAGGTCGGTCACCGGCAGCGTCATCCCGGTGCCGATGCCGCGACTCTCGATGGCATAGGTTGTGGCGGCCGACGCGTGGTCGTTAAAGATGCCGACGTAGTAAGTGCCCGGTTCGAGCGGCCGCCCCATGCCCATGACCAGGCGGGGCGGGACTGTCTGATAGGTCGGGGCCCAGATGTCATAGGTGCGTCCGCTCCAATCGGTGCCGCCGCGCCAGGCATTGCCACTGGGCCAGTTCGGGCTGTATTGTGGATAGCTCCAGCCGCTGGTGGAGGTGGTGGCGGGCAACTGGTCGCGGCGCACCACCAATAGCGGCGTGCCGCTGGTGACGTTCTTGACGCGCACGTCCCAACCGACGGCGCCGGGTGGCACGGTGAAGGAGAAGTAACGCCATGCCGCGGGCACTTGGCCGGCGACATTGGCGGTGCCGCCGTCAAAGGCGAGGGGCACCGGCGCGTTGGCCACCACCACGAGGTCGGCGGTGGCGTCCGGCCAGGCGCTGCCGACTTGTTCGGCACGCAAGGTCAGACTGAAGGGTCCGGCGGGCGGGTTGGCGATGGTGATGAGGCTGGCATGCTTGGTGCGGGCGACGCCGCCAGCCGTCACCGAGTACTGCCCGCCAATATAGCCGTAGTAGTTGTAGCCGTTGCTGGTGTCACCGGGCTGCGGGACGCGGGTGCCGCCGATCAGGCTCATGACCGGGTTGCCCACGCGGTTGTCGAGCCGCAGCTCGAGGCTCGCGGTGCCAGCGGGCACGCTGAAGGAATAGGCCTGCACCTGGCCGCCGGCGAGGCTCACCGGCTGGGTGAGGCCGGCGATGCTGGCCGCGCCGAGATCCGTCGTCACCAGCGGGCCATTGCTGGTCAGCACGCCACTGCTGGTGCCGGTGCCGATGGTGGAGGCGTTAGGCGGACTCACGCCCTCGCTGATGACGGCAAGGTAGTAGTCGCCTGCGGTCAGATAGTCCAGGTCGTTGAGCGGCAGCAACACATATCTTTCCGGCCCGGTCTTTTGCATTTCCACCTGCCGGTCGCCGTTGGTGCCGGCGGTGTATTGGACGTTCGCATCGTAAAAACTACCGGAATCGCCAGTGGTGAAATCAGGCACAGTGCCCCGCCGCATCGCCAACATCATCTCGCCGGCGGCAGGTGCCAGCGTAAGTTCCCAACTCGGGGTGCTGGCCGGGATGGTGACCTTGAAATACGTTGCTTCGCGTGGTGCCAGACTGGTGATGGTGGCACTGCTGCCGGCGGCGTAACTCAGGTCGGTCACCGGCAAGGTCATCCCGGTGCCGATGCCACGGCTCTCGATGGTACCACTCATGTTGTCGGACGCGTGGTTGTTGTAAACGCCGACGTAGTAAGTGCCAGCCTCCAGCGGCCGCCCCATGCCCATGACCTGGCGGGGCGGGACTGTCTGATAGGTCGGGGCCCAGATGTCATAGGTCCGTCCGCTCCAATCGGTGCCGCCGCGCCAGGCATAGCCGCTGGGCCAGTTCGGGCTGCTCTGTGGATAGCTCCAGCCGCTGGTGGCGGTGGTGGCCGGCAACTGGTCGCGGCGCACCACCAGGATCGGCGTGCCGGTGGTAACGTCCTTGACCCGCACGTCCCAGGCGACCACTCCGGCGGGCACGTCGATCCGTTGGAATTTCCAGCGTCCCGGTTGCAAACCTGCCACGGCCACGCTGCTGCCATTGAAGACCGCCGTGCCCGGCACGATCGGATGCACGTCGAGATCGAACGCGCCCAAGGCCTGCTGCGCGAGGAAGACCCCGACATACCACACGTCCGCCTGGTGGCCCGGTCGCTGCAGGAACCCGCCGCTGCCGGCGTAATCGGTGTATTGGGTTGCCGTGTCGTTGACATAGGTGCTGCCGCCGGTCCGGTATTGCCAACGGCTGGGCACTTTGTTGCGGCGGATCGCGATCTGCGTGCCCGGCACCTGGTTGGCTAACAGCAACTCCCAGCCCAGGGTGCCGACTTGCGCGGGAATATCTGTCAGACCGTAGAACCGCCAGCCGGCACGACCCGGCTGGTCGTTGGTCTTGAAGTCGGTGTAATTGATCGGCGTGATGACCGGATCGCCACTGGTGAGGGTGAAATCGTAGGGACTGGTGCCCCAGACCGTGATCAGCCAGGTTCCGTTTGTTAGAAAATCCGGTACCAGGGTGAGGCTGTCGGTGGTGGTGCCGGGGGCTTCGGAATAGGCGTCGTTGTCATTCTCCGCAGGCGCATTGATCTTGCGCACGCAGACGTTGGGATCGCCCGAGTTGGCGGTGGTGCTGACGTCCCAGGCGATTTGATCGACCGGCACCTGAGTGCGATAGACGCGGTAGGGTGCGCCGGTGACCGCGACATTGGCGACGGTGGAACTGAAGGGAATGTCGGTGACGAATTGGATGCGCGAATCGAGCCCGATGGCTTCCCCGGCCGGGGCCACCACACTCAGGAAATAGGCGTTGGAGCCGGTTCCGAGCACCGGTGCCACCACCAGCATTTGTCCGGCTTGCTTGCGGGTGTAATAAGCTGTCGAGGTATGGAACGGCACTTTCGCGCCCCGCAGCGCGAGGTCCCGCGTGCTGCCAAGCAGCCACAAGCTCCAGGCCGGCGTGCCGATCGGGGTGACCGCGCGATAGAAGCGGATCCCTTCCGGTCCCATCGCAAAGGCCGGCGCATTCGACGCTTGCACCGCTTCGCCGATGTCATATTGGGAATTGCCGTTGCTATCGGTGTATGGCAGTTCGCCGAGATCATGCACATAGGCCCGGCCTGACACCACGCTCCATTGGGCGCCGGCCGTGGCGTCCACCATGATGAACCATTCCTGGCCGGCGGCGTATTGGTCGTCACGCAACATCAGCCCGTCCGAACCACTATTGATAGAGCGGAAGTTGTAGCTGCTCGTATCGGGATAGGCTCCCAACCGGAGATAGAGGGCGGCTTCACCGCTGACCACGTTGAGCCGGGTGCGCCAGGCGCCGATGTCGGTGCTTTGCGCGGTGACGTGGAAATAATGGCGGCCGTTCCGGGGGTTGGTGTTGGTGAGGATTTGGGTGCCGGTTTCCGCAGTGCCCGGATCCCAGGTCAGCTCGCGGAGGTAGGGCTGCCAGTCGTCGATCACCACGGTGGTGGCGTTGTAAGTGATGCGCACCGAGCCGAGTTCATTGGGAAAGGTGATGCGGCTGCCGCCGGGCAGGCCGGTGAAGGTGCCGGTGATCGCGGAACCGCTGACGATGGTCCACGACGCGGTCGGATAGATCGTGGTTTCCAGCGCGGAACCCAGGTTCAACTGCAAGGTGCCAGCCACTGCCACCGCGCCGGTGGCGGTGATGCGGTCGGCGCTTGAGGTGGTCGCCAGATCGACGATGGTGGTGCTGGCGGCCTGCAAGGTGACGGTCTGACTCACCGTCAGGGTGCCCACCGTGGAACCGGCCACATTCACGGTGCCGCCGGAGTTGAAGTTACCCGCGACGGAAACCGCGCCCTGCCATTCGGAACCCGGCGAGGTTTGCACGGTGCTGGCCGTGAGCGTGTAGCCCGCAGTGGCGGCGAGGGTGCCCGAGGTGAGCAGAATCTGGCCGCTGCCGGCGTTCAGGGTGTTGCTCACCGTGGCGGTGGCCGCCGGCGAGATGGTTAGATTGCCGCCGTTGGTGCTCACCGAGCTGCTGAAACTGATATTGCGCCCGGCCACCAGGGTGACGGGCAGCGGCCCGCCGCTGGCGCTTAGGGCCGCGCCCAGCACCAGGTCATGCACCGCGTTGAGGGACAACAACGACGACACTCCGCCGGTTTTCGCAACTGGGGTGGACACCGTGAGATCGCCGGTTCCGGCGGCCCCACTGGCGGTGGTGATGGTGACGGCGTTGCCGCCATTGAGCGAGGTTTGGATGGTGACGATATTGGCCACGGCCGGGCTGCTGGCGGGCGTGAAAATGTTAGGGTTGCCGCCGCTGAAGGCACCTCCGGCGGTGGTGCCGGTACTTACCGTGACATCGGAGGCCGCGTGCAGGCTGGCCGTGAGAGCAACGGAGAACAACAACGGGTGGCAAGCCACGGCAAGGACAAATGGGCGGAAGTTCATGATGGTGGTGGTTTGGGGGGTGCTGCCAAGCAGGCAAGGTGCCGACCTTGCCTCGCCGAACAATTCCGCTCTTATCACCCAAAGCCGATTCTGGCGAGATAAATTCCGGGGAAATTTTTTTTCCGCCGCGTGCTGGCTGAAAATTTGCCTGTTGCCCGCCACAGCCCCCCGGAACTGAGGGCCGGGACGAGCGGGGCACAACGGGTGCTTGGCGCCTCGCCGCAGGCAAGGCGCAGTTCCAACGGGGCCTGCTTGGGATCACTTGTTGGCGCGGATGTTCATCACATCGTAGTCCTGCACCACATAAGGTTTCATCTCGAGCCGTTGTTTGCCGGCACGCTTGGCCCCCGTCTCGCCACCCGCTGCGAGAAAATCGCTGAATCCGATCACCTCCGCGCGGATGAAGCCCTTTTGCAGCTCGGTGTGAATGCTGCCGGCGGCTTCCGCTGCCGTCACCCCTTGGCGGATCGGCCAGGCGCGGTTCTCCGGGCCGCCGACCGTCAGAAAGCAGATGTAGCCGCTGCCCTTGAACGCCCGCACCATCAGCGCTTCGGGATCCGCAAGGTCATCCGGCTCCGCCAGTATCACCGGCCTGCTGGTGAGAAAACCGTGCCCCGTCAGCGCCTGCCATTCCGCCTCGCTCAAGCCGGCGGTGGAAACCGCTTGCTCACTCTCCAAATGGGCCTGCAGTTTCAACAAAACCGCCTGTTCCGCCGCCGCCGGATCGCGGCTCAGGCGCGTCTCGATGAACTCCAGATCCTTCAGTAGCAAATCGACCAGCCGCTCGCGGCTCACCAGAATGACATCGGCATCGATCGAGCCCTCCTCGCCGACCACGTCCACCTGGGCATAGACTTTCTTCTTGGCCTCGACCAGCTCATGGGCCTTGTCCAGGCGCGGATCCTTGATGTTGTGCTTGCCTTCGGGAAGGCCCGGAACGCCGATCACGCAAATCTTCATGGCCTCTGGGTAGTCGAAAGAGCCACCGGGGTCAAGACCAAGCTCACTAACAAGCAGCGGAAACCGCGAATTCCACCAGCCAATCCGCGGAATTTTGCCGGACTCAGCCGGCCAGGCAGCAACATCCTTGTCCCGCAGTCTTCACAGATGGAGAATCACAGCAACTGGCTATCCACCAGGAACCGGTAGGTGCCGGGTTGGGCGATGAGTTCGTCGTGGGTGCCGCTTTCGACGATCCGGCCGTGGTTGAAAACCAGCAGACGGTCGGCGTGGCGGACGGTGGAAAGCCGATGGGCGATGACCAGGCTGGTGCGGCCATGCATGAGGCGTTCGAGCGCTTCGTTGACGAGGCGTTCGCTCTCGGAATCGAGGGAGGAAGTGGCCTCGTCCAGCAGCAGGATGCGGGGATTGGCCAGGATGGCGCGGGCGATGGCAACCCGCTGGCGCTGACCGCCGGAGAGTTTGGTGCCGCGGGGGCCGACGACGGTTTCGTAACCTTGGGGGAGGGCGGCGATGAAATCGTGGGCATTGGCCTGTTGGGCGGCAACCTGGATGTCATCGAACGAGGCCCCCGGTTTGCCATATTCGATGTTTTCGCGGATCGAGCCGCCGAAGAGCATGACTTCCTGGGGGACGATGGCGATTTGCGAGCGGATCGCCTTGAGCGCGAGGCTGGGGGCGGGGCGGCTGTCGAAGGTGAGCTGACCGCTTTCCGGGGCATTGAAGCCCAGAATCAGCGAGAACACCGTGGATTTGCCCGCGCCGGACGGCCCGACGAGGGCGATGCGCTGGCCGGGACTGATCTCGAAGCTCAGGTCGTGCAGCACCTGGACGTCGGGTCGCGACGGGTAACGGAAGGACAGGTTATCGAAGGCGAGCGCGCCGGAGAGTTTGGCGAAGGCGTCGCCGTCGGTGCGTTCCGGCTGGGTATTGAGGAGTTCCCGCAGGCGCTCGGTGGCTCCGTTGGTTTGCTGGATTTGCGAGATGATTTCCGGAAACGACCCGAGCGAGGCGCCGACAAAAATGGAGAACAGCACGAACGCGGAGAAATTCGTCATGTCGATTTCGTTGTTGGCAAGCATGCGGGCACCATGCCAGACGACGAAGGTAATGGTGCCGAACAGCGCCAGAATGATGAAGGACAGGAACGACGCGCGGTATTTCGCCCCCTTGAGGGTGACGGCGAGAAACCGTTGCAGGGCGCCATCGTAGCGGGTGGCCTCGAACGGCTCGTTGGTGAAGGATTTCACATCGGCGACGCCCTGCACGGTTTCCTCGATCACCGTGCCGGCCTCGGCGAGGGAGTCCTGCGCTTGCTTCGAGTGAAAGCGGACCTTTTTCCCAAACAGGGCGATGGCCAGCACCACCAGGGGCACGCTGCCCAGCATGATGAGCGAGAGTTTCCACGAGGCGATGAAGATGACAATCACGCCCCCGATCAGCACCACCGTTTGGCGGACCGCTTGCGGAATGGTGGTGAGCAGGGTCTCGCGGACGACCCCGAGATCGGCGGAAATGCGGTTGCTGAGGGCACCGGTGCGTTGTTCCTGGAAATACGGGATCGGCAGCCGCACCAAATGGGCGAACAGATCGCGCCGCAGCCGGTTCAGCGCGGATTCCCCGGCCCGGATGAAGCCCTGGACCCGGAAAAACCCGATGAAGGCCTGCAGCGCCAGCGCCGCAACCAGCTTGAGCACGATGGCATTGGATTCCGCCAGCACCTGCTGCGGGTCAAGGGTCTCGGGCGAGCGGAAGGCATCCACCGGGTTGCCAACCAATTCCTTGAGAAACCAAGGAAATGCCAGCGACAACCCGGCGGTGACAAACAGCGCGACAAGCGACGGCAGAAATACCGCCTTCTCCTGCATCAGGTACCCCCAAATCCATTTGTTGGAGGAAATCGGCTGGCTGGAAATCGGCTCTGACATGCGCTAAAGGGAACCGATGAACGGCACGACGTCAACCGCAGGATGAATTTTGTTGGTGCGCCGGGCATTGTGGGCTAAGGTGGCGGCCCCACCGTGGGAACTTATGGCGATTCAAGGAGCAGAACTGGCGCGGGCTTGCGCATTGGCGGCGGATGAAATCCAGGCGGAGAACATCCGCGTCTGGGACCTGCGCGGGATTTCGAATCTAACGGATTTCATGGTGGTCTGCGCGGGCTCGTCGATGCCGCACCTGCGGGCGATCCTGCGTGACATCTCCGGCCTGGTCCTGGAATGGCACGGCACGCGCCCGGCCAATTCCGAGGGCAAGGCCGATACCCGCTGGGTGATCCTGGATTACATCGATGTGATGGTCCATGTGATGCACCAGGAAATGCGCGAGTATTACGGCCTGGAGGAACTCTGGTCCAAGGCCAAGGAAATCGACTGGCGGAAGGAACCGGACGCGCCGCCGGCTTGAGCCGCTGGCAAGCGGATTCCCCGAGGATTTGCCACCGGCGCAAAATCGGCGCAAAATCGGCATTGCCAAATCCCGGGAAACCCCCTAGCTTCCCGTTGCCGGCCTTCACGACCTTCACGGACAGGTGTCAGAGTGGTCTAATGAGCACGCTTGGAAAGCGTGTGTGGGGGTAACCTCACCGAGGGTTCGAATCCCTCCCTGTCCGCCATCGGGTCCTGCGGGACCGATGGTGCGTCTTTCTGCATATTCATGGGGATTCTTGCGCTTCTTGATTTGGTTAGAGACGCGGGTTCGCGCACCGTTCACGGCCATTTTTCGTGGAATCCGGGTGGAATCAGAGGCTTTTCTGTCGCGGATTGGGCGGGTTTGAACCCCGTCCCTTGCCCGCATGGCAGGTCGGCATCGTGAATCTGGCGGAACGGCTGGCAGAACTCTGCATCACGGTCAGAATCACCACATTTCCCGGCAATTTGCAAGGTCACTTTTTTGCTGATGCACTATTTTCACGAAAGTTCTGGTAGCTGGCTCCCAGGATTCTCAACATGCACGTCGATCGGTACCAAGCTGCCGTCAGTCATGAAGATCAAGTTGCCGGTGTGGGCATCGGAGACGACCATTCCATTCGGATACTTCCACCGGTGCTTGCCGACCCGAATGGCACCCTGAAGCTCAAACCACTCAACAAGTTCATCCTCGGATGGAGACCTGCCGATAATGTAGGGTTGCGAAATGACCAAAGACACCCCATCGGACGTTGAGACGATTCCCTCCAGTCTAATATCGTCTTCAAAAACCCGGTTGCACCAGATCAAATTCTGAACATAGTCCCTCAAAAACCAAGTGTGGCCGAAATGGGGAGGCTTGGTGATCTTGAATACCCTGCCGGACCGCTTTTTGAAGAACACTTGGTGTTCGAGTCCTCCGTTCAACAGCTTGAAGCCAGCGATGAGGTCATCGAGTTGAGCACTCGAAAGCACTCTTCCGGTCTCCTTTGCCCAGTGTAAAAGGGATTTGGACTCGGCACGGAACCATTCTTCCGCATCTGACGATGTACCTGCTGTGCGGTCAAACTGAGTTGCGCGGTCAAGGAGCTCTCCAAGCGTGCACGCAGCATCTCGCCGGGGTTCAGAACTTTGATCTGAACCCTGGTCGGAAATTTCTGCTGGCTGCTCGGCACTCTCATCGTTAGACTTGGTCGTGTTCAAAGGGTCGATTGGGCGACACGGACAACCTAGCCCCAGCCCCCAGTCGAGTCAATTCCCAAATCAACAAAAACTCGTGACGGCCCCAGGTCACCTGACGGACTCGAAACGTCGGATGCGGATTCCAAGAGTTGAGCGCCACAGTCACTCCCTCAAACTTCAGTTGGGACACAGGGAACAAAAGGAATCAGATTAGACCAGATGATGGCAAGCCGCTCAATCAGTGGGTTCCTGCGAATGGCCAGATTATGCACCCGCACCTTTCGGCAAGCAGAGTGTCAGATGGTGTCAGAAAAGCCGCCATTCGGGGACAGATTTCGGGCCGGCTGTCGCCGGTCACAATCCAGGCGAGACGACAGTTCGAGGATGTCACGGGAAGTCCAGCCACCGGACAACGAGGTTCTCGCGGCATTCCTCGCCCGGCGCTGGGGCGCTCCCATCACTATTACCCGCCAGATCGCGAAAGGCGCCAAGGGCAACGTCAGGGCGGTGATGGCGGATTTGGAGATGTGGTTGGGGTAAGAATGCGACGCACCTGTGGAAGCGCTTCGCCAGGTTCGCGGTGGCAGTATCAAGTCACCGATGATGGCGGCGCAGGATGAACACCAGCAGTGTCAGCATCAGCATCTCCACACAGGCCGGTTCCGGGATGCCGGTCGTTTGCAGAATCCAATCCTTGTACGGATCCACCAGCACGCCGCCTCCGGTGTCGCCGAAGCGGCCACCGTAGCCTTCGGTGAAGGTGTTGATGCCGACCAACTCCCAGCTTCCGTCCGCTTTCTGCCGCAGCGCAGCGCCGCCCGAATCGCCCGGGCCTATGATCGTCTCGACATCGTTGCCGAGGCTGCCGCCGGGCTGGCCAGTGGTGGCAGGAGCATCGAAGTCATAAAGGAAAACTTCCGCCCGACCGGATCCCTCGTCGTCGAGTCGGAAACTGTCGATGACGTTGGAGCCGAACCGGCGGTCCGTCAGGCTCGCGCTGGTGGTGTAGCCATAACTCCCGTAACCGGAGCGACCGAAGCCGACCAAGGTGATCACATCGCCGATCCCGGCCGCACCCAACGTCGGAAAGCTCATCCCCACAGGCAGCGGCACGGCCAGGTGCAGCAGCGCCAGATCGTCGTTCACCGAGGGATTGGCAAAACCCGTAAAGCTTGGAGGCGTGTATGCCCGGGCCACGCCAAACGACCCATATCCCGGCAAATGGAAAGTCCCGCTCCACCCGGCATCCGGCAATCCATCGTCATTGAGATCCGCGTTGTGCCCGGCGGTCAGCACCCATTCCGAGGACAAGGCCACCGCCGAGCCCCGGTAATTGACCGAACCGTTGGAAATCGCCAGCGCCCCGACAAAGGAAAACTCCCCCGCCGTGTCGAGCCGTCCACTCGGCGTGTCGGCGGGCAGCGCAGTCTCGCCGCCGGCGAGGATGGTGGCGATGGCGGCGGAGGAAACCTGACCTGTTAGCAAAACAAACCCGCACAGGCAGAGCCACCGGAGGTTCATGTTGTTGTCTGGATTGTTATTGCGGTTCGCGACATGGCGGTTTTACCGGTTCTTCTTGAACGCATCCTCAGGCAATCCGAAGCTTCTGGATTTCAGCCGGCGCCGGATGGAACGGGTTGATCTTTTCCTGCTTGGCAAATGATAGCTGCGCCTCGACATTGGAACGAAGTTCCCGCAGGGCCGCCGCCTCGGTCGCACCGGTGCCGATCAGATCCATTTCCAGGGCATATGCCACCCAGAGCCCGTCTTCGGGGTATAGGATGGCGCGAAGTCGAAGCGTTTGCATGGCCGGAAAATAGAATTCCCCCGGCCGGGTTGCAAGGCCGGATATCAGCAGGCCTCCACGACACAACCCGTCGGGCAGGTTCTCCCATCAGACCCGCCCGGAGCGTTCGATCCCGCATCTGCGGGACTACCAGCGCCGGGCGGGCTGTTTTTGGTTTTGTGCGTCCATCTAACGGGCGTGAGCGGGACGGCGGCCGCCGACCTGATTCTTTCTTCAATCCCAACGGGATTGTGTCCCAAAGCCCAAGGTTGGCCTGAGGCACGAAGGCCTACCTTGGGACAAGGCGCCCCAAATATTTTCAAGCCCAACGGGCTTGTGTCGGGGATCGCGGTTTGTTATCCTGATATCATCACCCCCATCTGATCATGCCCCGATCCCTCTCCGCGGTGTATCTGCATTTGGTTTTCTCGACCAAGGACCGAGAGCCGTGGCTGCGGGAGCCGTCATTGCGTGCCGAGGTGCATGCCTTTCTCGGCGGCGTGTCGAAACAATTGGATTGCATGCCGGTGATTGTCGGCGGGGTTGATGACCATGTGCATCTGTTAGCTCGATTCGGGCGCGGCATCGCGCAAGCGGACTGGGTAAAGGAGTTGAAACGGGTGTCGAGCCGCTGGATCAAGGAGCGCGACCGGCAGATGGCGGATTTTTCCTGGCAGGGTGGCTATGGAGTGTTCTCGGTGAGTCCATCGGCACTGGGTGCCGTGGAGTGCTATATTGCCGGGCAGGAGGAGCATCATCGGAAGGTGTCGTTTCAGGACGAGTTCCGGGCCTTTCTGCGCAAGCACGGAGTGGAGTGGGACGAGCGATATGTTTGGCATTGAAACAGGCCATTCTGGACGCAACCCCGTTGGGGTTGGTGGATATGGGGGAATTTCCCCAAGGTAGCGGCGTGCCGCCGCAACCTTGGGCTTTGGGACACAATCCCGTTGGGATTGTTAGAGCCCTCCTTCGCACTCCCCTGTCCGTTGGCGGGTATCTGGATGAATTCAAATGGCATGATTCATTTTGGAAAATTATTTTCGTCTGGGGCTGGCGCCCCTGAACCCCGTTGCTTCTTCAATTCATAATTCAAAATTCATAATCCAAAATTTCTCTATCTTCCGCTCACTTCATTGCTGCGCTCGTCCCTCGCTTGCTATTCAGTTCGCTGCCTGCTGTTTCATGGGACTGAACTGCGGGCCACCCGGAACCCGATGTGGATGCTGAGGCTCGACGGGTAGGCGCTGTAGCGGCTCGCGACACGGCAGTAGGGCGCTGAGTTCTCCCAACCGGCACCCCGGATCCCCTTGCTCTCGCCCGCGCCCGAAGCAGGACCGCGAGGATCCGTCTGCGAACCCGCGGTATAGCTGTAAAGCCAATCCCAAGGCCACTCCCACACATTCCCCGCCATGTCATACAGCCCAAATCCGTTAGGAGCGAAACTCCCCACCGGAGAGGTGTAGGGCTCCGCTCCAGTCGCGTAGGTCGGATGGCAACCCCGCGTCGGACTCACGTCGTAAGCGTAGTAAGGGTAGGACGAAGAGCTGTTATAGTTCGCCCGGCTGTGCGTGATGGTATTGCCCCACGGAAAGTTCTGCGCACTCAGCCCGCCACGCGCCGCCTTCTCCCATTCGGCCTCCGTTGGCAGGCGGTAGCCGTTGGCGGACCAATTGCAGACCACCGCGCTGTTATCGGTCGTTCGGTAGACCGCTCCGGCAAGCATGTAACAGGGCGTCAGTCCCGCCATCTCGCTCTTGGCATTGCACCACCTCACCATCTGATACCATGAAATGGAATGCACCGGATGATTGTCCGCCTTGCCCGCCCCTCTGCCGCTCAGGTCCGTGTATCCGTGCGTCACCGCCCAGTCCCGCACCGTCCGCCAATCCAACCACGTCACCTCCGTGCGCCCCATGTAGAAACCACTCACATAGACCGAATGCACCGGTGTGGCGATGCCCGTCTGTCCCATCTCGAAACTCCCCGCCGGGATGTAGGAAAAGCCGCTGAGCGGCGTGCCCGCATTGTAGGTGGTCACGGTGAATGCGGGTGATGTCACCGTCTCCGTCCCCGCCCGGGCACGTAATGTGTAGGTGCCGGCGTTGCCGGAGGTGACATTGGGAATCGTGATCTGGCCGGAGGTCTGGCCGGGCAGCAGGATGCCATTGTGCAACCACTGGTAGAATATGGCGCCCTCGCCACCCTGCGCCTGGCCTTGCAAACTCAAGGTACCGCCGAGCGCCACACTCACCGCCTGCGGGCCTGTTGGCAAGGTGAAGGTGAGCGCCTCGGGCGGCGGATAGCTCCATTCCCAGCCTCGGCTAAAGAGTCGGAAGGGGTCGAACGCCGGCAGGTATGATTGGTCCACGCCAATGATGCTGAGACCCGCGTTGAGATCAATGAATGTGCCCAAAGTGCCCTGCACTTCAAGGTCCGATCCAATCTGGACGCGGCCATTCGAGGGCGTGAAAGAAAAACTGCCGGTCGCCGTCAACTCCGCTTCAACCCGGCGAGAGACATTGACATAAAATCCGAGGAGGCTTTCCAAGCGGACGTCGATCTGAGGCACCACGCTCAACTTCGCATTCGCGGTGCCACCTCCTGCGACAGTGAGCGGCACCACATCCAGAGTGACCGCATTGGGGCCTTGTGTCCATGCAACCCTGGGGCTGGCGTCCTTGCTATAGCTGGCTCCCGCGCTCACGGAGATATGCCCCCGCAATCCGGCACGCAGGGTCAGGGCGGCGTTGGCTTCGGCCTCAAACTTGATCTTGGTGCTGTATGTGAAATCCAGCCACACCGGCACGATGCCAATGGCACCCACGAAGACGAGCTTGGTGACCGGCGCGTGCAGTTCCCACTCCTTCTCTTTTTCCGTCCCCGCGGGGCGATAAGTCAGCTCCGGCACCAGCGCGGCCTCAATGTCGCCTCGGGACTGAATGCTGGCCCGCTGGACGGCAAAACCCTTGGTTTCCAAGGCGATCTCCAGCGAGGGAGTGTACCAGATATTGGCCTCGGGCAGGGACACGCCGAACTTGGGGTTGCCCGGCAGATTCAATGGCCCGGCACCATCCTTATTGATCCCCATGCGGGGGAAAACCATGTTGAAGCTGATCTGCGCGGCGGGCTGGATGGTGCCCGCGTCGTCCAGATCATAGACCACGGAATCGGCGGAGGGCGTCGCTGTGCCTTCCTCCACGATCTCAGCCAAGGGCACGTCCGTGGTCATCAGCGTGAGCTGCTTGATGGCCGGGGCGTCGCTCACGCTGAGGATTTTCCGATAGAAAATATCGGTGAGTTTCACCGGTGTCAGGTTGGCCAGATAGGCGCCCGCCGCAAACACGGGCGCGGTGGCTCCGGTATAGGCGATGATCACCCGGTCGGTTAGAACGGACTCGATCGACCAGGGATCGGGCGCATCCATCGGCACCGGTCCCGTTGGCTTGGCCAGCGCGGCGGTGGGCGTGGCAGGGATCTGCTGCCCGGCACGCTGGGCCGCAGGCGAGCCGAACACATAGAGATTCGGAACCACTTTCGGCAGCACCTCCAAGGTGAAACTAAACGTGTGGGTGACGCTGTGACCCAGGGTATCGGCCATGGTGAGCGTAACCGGCACGGTCGCCCCATACGCACCCAAGGCCGCGTCGCCGCTGTCGTAGGTCAGCACGTTGTCCACAAAGGTCAGGCCGGGCGCGCCGATGGAGAGCGCCGCGCCATTGCCCAAGGTCAGGCGGATGCTGGCGGGATCAATCCCGCTGGCGTCGCCTAACAGAAAGTGCAGGTCTTCGAAGCGCCGCACGGCATAGGCATCCTCGCCGGGGAACTGGTCCACGATCACCGGCACCTGCTCGTCGATGGGCTCGATGCGGAAGAATTCGTTCGCCGCCTGGACGAAGGTGTGGCCGATGGCCAGCCCGGCGGCGGTTTGCGGGTAGCCGGAGACGGTGCTCCAATGCTCGAGATCGGTGGAGCGCTGCAACGTATAGTTCCGCCCCGGGAATGGTCTCGAAATAGAACTTCCGCGCGGCGGCCGTGGTGTCGGCGGAAAAATCGAATTGGCTTTCAATCTGCGGCACTTCGGCGGCGGATGCAGGCATAAGTTGCCACGCGGCGATGAGGGCGCAACCAAGGCTGCGGAGGAGACTGGCTAGATGGTGGAGCATCATGGAATCGGCAGGTTTGTAGTTGGCGCCGGAATGGTATTTGAGGCCAGGTTCATGACGAAAGGCCCCCCCTTCGTTTATCGCAATCGCGCCATGTTGCCAAGTTCTTTCAAACTTCTTCAAAAAAAAGCTCTCGGAGGGACTGCCGCCGGGTTCAAATCCCTGCCTATTCCCGCCATTTCGGATGAACGTGACAAGATTCGGCATAAACAGGCACGGTGGAGTCTTCGGGCGATTAGAGTTTGTGATAGATTGGCGACAAAACGAGCGTTTAAATGCGTCGCAACCCGTTGAAGATGAGTAGTAAATCTATTAGGCGTGGCGACAAAGTCCTCGGGTCCCCCCACCCCCATCCAAATCATGTGAAAGGTGTTTTTTCAGCTTTACACTTTTTTCACGTCGAAAACTGCTAGAAAACGGGCATTTTCCGAGTGGGTGAACCGAGCCACAGGCATACGACCATAAGGGATATAAGCGTTTCAGGCACGTCAACCTGATGGGTTCTGGTTGACTCACGCTTCGCTGCTCACCAGCGAGTTAGAGTTTACGATGGGCACGCCTACCACGGTGTCAGGCAGAGACGGAGCGCCGCAGTTGCCCCAACGCCCGACACGTTCAAGAAGCAGAATTCCGCTGCCGCACATCGAATCGGATTTCACCCAGAGAAGCCATTGCTGTGTCAATATCCCGCCAGGCAGTGAGAAGGTGTGCCAGCCGGGATTCCGGGGTGGACGGGAGTGTCGGGCCTGAGCGATTCCGCGCCAGTACCGCGAGGTGCCGCTGGACGAATGGGGATGCCATGGCGCCATCCGCGCCGCCGGCCGCAGCGGTGACAAGCTCGGCCGCAGCGTCGAGTGCCGCCCGCAATTGCTCGCCCACCCCTAAACGGATCTGCCGAAGCTCCGCATCCAACTGCGCATGCCGGATGCGGAGCGCCAGGGGATGTCCGATGGCGGCTTGTTCCTCTCTCAACCACCGCGCTTCCATACCGTCGCCACTCCCCTGGAGCAAGCCGGGAAGCTCGTCAGCGCGGGCGACTGTGATGGCGAGGGTGTCCAACTGAGCTTGCAGCGTGTCGGCCCGCTCCACGGTCTGACGGAAGTTTTCTATCCGGGTATCGGTTGCGGTGTTCATGGTGTCGGGAATCAGCGGTTGGTGAGCACTTTGCGGAATGCGTCGCAGGCGGCACCCATGCGCTTTGCCTCGGCCTCGATTTGCGGCAGGGCGGCAAGGGTGGCATCCAGCGCGGCAATCGCCGACTTCGCAGCACCGACCTGCTTTTCCAGCGCCTCCGATTGCAGCCAGGAACCCGGCCATGCGGCATCCAGTGCGTCGTGTTGGGCGACCGCCATGGTGCGGGTTCGGCACGCTTGCACTGCGAGAGTGGTCGCACGGTCGGTCTTGGAGTCTTCAGGTTCCGGTTGCACGGACCTGAGCGTATCGGCAAGACCGGCGACGGCAGCATCCGTTGCTCCGGTCACAAGATCCTTGGCCTCGGTGAACGCGGCTATACAGATCTCGACCGAGCCGGAAAGCAGCCCGGAGATGTCGGCTCGCAAGCGAGGCTCGCGGATACGCTTGACGGCGACGGCTTCCTCGGCCCGAGTGAGTTCGCCCAGTGACTTCCGCGCTTCCGCCTCATCGCGGCAGTCGCCCATGCGGGCCTTGATAGAGTCAAGATCGCGGATCGCGGTGTGGAGGGTGGAGAGTTCAGCGTGGAGCGTTCCGGCTTGGTTGACGATGGAGCGGAAGGCGTCGATTTGGGGAGTTGTTTGGTGTGTCATTACACCAACCGTGCCGTGTCAACGAATCGTCGGTTTTATTTCCGCCGATTCGTATCTGCTATGCCTCGGGACGCGTCGCCTTGCCCGGTGCCGCGTCGCCCTGCCCGTCGCGGGTCAGGACCGGGCGAGCGCGGTTCAAGCCGGTGATGGCCCTGGCGACGGCCTCCGCGCCCTTGCGGTCAACCGTGACGGCGAGCAGTTCACCGTTCACGACCACCGCCCAGTTGCGCGTGGCGTATCCATCGGCTTTCCGGTAGCGGGTGTCTGCATATTCATGGGGATTCTTGCGCTTCTTGATTTGGTTAGAGACGCGGGTTCGCGCACCGTTCACGGCCATTTTTCGTGGAATCCGTGTGGAATCGGACGCATTTCTGTCGCGGATTCCGGCGCGGTTTGAACGGTGCGCTTGAGATGCCGCTGCTGCTATCCCGCATCCGTCTCATGGATTGGCATTCAATGGTTTGCAGAGGAAACTCACCGCATTTCGCGGCGGGTTTCAAGACTATTTCCAGTGAGATGGCATTCTCCTGCCCCTTCCGGCAGGAACTCGAATACGGCGTTGTACGCCAACACCGGGCCGTTCGTGGCACTGAGACCGATTGAGGCAGATGCGAACGCCTCGTACAGATCACAGGAAATCCGTGGTGGGTAAGAACACTGGTAAGCTTCACGACTCGAATCGCCGACTCTGCGCAGCGGCCGCAATCAGGATTTCTTGTCCGGTATAGAGCAGGCTGGTCGTTTCCCGTCCGTGTGGCGAGATGAACACCAGTTGATATTCCCGCGCTGCTTGTAACGCTGCAAAGGTTCCGGCGCGGGCGGAGAGACGCAATTCGCCCCGTGCGTCGTCCCACGTCAGGGTCACGATGGAAAAGCAACCCTGCTCGCAATCGTAATCATCGCCAGCATCCTCATAGAGACAAAACACCCCGCCGGCACCGCGGTAAATCCGGATCTCATACGGAGCATCGGGCATCTCATCCACATGCTGCATCACCGGCGACATGGGCAGGATGCTGCCCATAGGCACGAATATCGGAATGGTTTCCAACGGTGCTGCGGCCGTGATGGTTTGCCCGCCCGGATACGTCTGCTCGGTCCAGAAATCATACCAGCCACGGCCAGCGGGCAAATAGACCTCGCGGCACTTTGGCACGTCGTCAAGCGCTGCAGAGTTACGCTGATAGTACATGGGTCGGGTCACCGGGCAGACCATGAGCGCGGAACCGAACAGATATTGATCGGTCAGCTCGTGGGTTGCCGCGTCCTGCGGAAATTCCAACGCGAGCGCCCGCATCATGGTATAACTGTTCAACGTCACCTGGGCCGCCAGTGAATAAATATAGGGAATGAGCCGATAGCGCAGGCGGATGTATTTCGCGATGGTGTCATAGAATGGCGTGCCCGCCTCACCAAAACGCCAGATTTCGCGCGGCGCATCGGTGCCGTGCGAGCGCATGATCGGCAGAAACACCCCGTATTGCAACCAGCGCGTGTAAAGTTCCCAGTATCCGAGGTCGGTGCAACCCGTATCCTGCCGATCGGGCGCGAACGCCTCGGCATCCGCCAGACCACGGCAACCGGCGTCGTAATCGCCACGCCAAAACCACTGCGCAGGATCGTTGCGAATGAAAAACCCGCCGATGTCCACCGTCCAATACGGCTCGCCGGCCGCGCAGAAGTTGAGGCCCTCGGGAATCGAGCGGCGCAGCGTCTCCCAGGTCGCGCAGACATCCCCGGACCAGGTAATGGTTCCATATCGATGCTGGCCGGCATACGATGAGCGTGTTAGATTGACCACCCGCTTGCCGCTTTGCGTACCCCGCTGGCCTTCATAGATCCCCTGCGAGTGCAGCAGGGAATAGGCATTGATATAGCCCGGATCGAGATATTGCTTCGCCGCTTGGGTGTTGATTTCCAACCGTTGCTGCGGCTCGGGTTTCACCGCACCCTGCCAGTCTGCTTCGAACGGCTCGGTGCAGTCGCACCACCAGGCGTCAACCCCGGCAGCGAACAACCCGCGGTTTGCCTGCTCCCAATAACAGCGCCGCGCGTCCTCTTGAAACGCGTCGTAGGTGGCCTGGTTGCCTAACATCAAGCCGCGCTCCAACAATTCGCGCTGGTCTGGACCATCGCCGGTCATGATCGGCCAGATGGAAACCATCAGCCGCGCGCCAAGTTGGTGCAGCTCGTCGGTGAACGCCTGCGGATCGGGGAAACGCACCGGATCGAAGGATTTCTGGCCCCAACCGTCGCCGTTGGGCCATGACTTCCAATCCAACACGATCAGATCGAGCGGGATCCCGCGCCGCCGGTATTCGCGGACGACCCCGATCATTTCCACCGCGTTGACATAGCGCTCCTTCGACTGCATGTAGCCGAACGCCCATTTCGGTGGCAGCGGCGCCTTGCCTGTTAGGAGGTGATAGCCGCGGGTCACCTCATCGAACGTTTGGCCGTGGATGAAATAATAGTCGAGTTCATCGACCACGTCGGCCCAGAGATAAGAGCCATGCGCGTCATCGTGAAACGTCATCAGGGAACCACAGTCCAGCAGCACGCCATAACCCTTGGTGGAAACGAAATACGGCACTACCGCCTTCAGGTTGTGCTGATACAACTCGCGCGACTTGCCCCGCAGATTGCCGTAGCCCTCCTCGTGCGAACCCAAGCCAAACAACGCCTCGTGCCCGCCAAAAACAAATTCCAGCTTCGCCTCGAACGCCGTGCGGTCGAACACCCGCTCATAGGTGGTTGCCGAGGCACGCACCCCATCGACGCTGCGGTTGGCGGCAACATTCGCGTCCTTGCCATACACATTCTTGATAACTTCCTTTGCGGTAAGCCATTTGCCGCCGCCCGCCGGCTCGCGCGTCAACAACTTGTCTTGCCGATCATAATAACGGATGGCCGCGCTTTGTTTGCAGACGACGAGCTTGAGCGCGCCGGTGGAGATGATGTACTCGTCTTCGGTTTCCTGCAGCTCGAAGGCTGCCATTGACTGCTGTGGCTCAATGATCAGACTGGGCTTGGTCTGGAATGGCTGGCCGTCCGTCAACGTTAGACGGACGATGGTTGCCGTGACAAATGCGATGCGCAACCTCCGCGATCCGGCGCTCAGAACCAACACGGTGTCGTGGCTTTCGATGGTGAACATGCTAGCTGGCAACCAAGACGTCGATGGTGTGATCCTTCCCCGGAATCTCAGGAGCGGCAGTCTCGTTAGTCCGGAACGCTTCGATGACGCTGCCGCCGGCGGGAATGCACACGGTCCGCGTTCCTAACAGCGCGTTGAGAGCGAGTGGTTGGTTGCAGGCCGTCGACGGCTCGCACAGCACCTTGACCTCGGCGTCGAACCGGGTCGGGTTGGTGAGTTTCAATGTCAGCGAATTGTCATGGTGTCCGATGGCTTCCGCCAGGACATGGTCGAAGACCTGGAACATTCCGGTGTCGGGCTGCACGTAGAGTCCAGGAATCTCGATGGTGGTGAGCATCAGGCTGACCTCCGCCCAGCAGGAGCCGAACAGATTTCCGCCGATGCCTTGAACTCCCTCCCAATCGCTGAGGTTGACGCGCTCGCACATCCAGCCCGGATGCATCGGCTTGCCTAACAGGCGATCCTCGCGCGACAGGTATTGCGGCAGGCCGTGCGCGATGTCACGCAACAACTCCAGCGCCAGAGTGTCGCCGCTGGCCCGCCACAGGCGCAGCAGGGAATCGCCCGACAGAGTGCAGATCCCGGGACATGCGCTCTTGTTTTGGACATTGGCCCAAACCGCGCCGGTGGTGCGGGCCTGGCTTTTGCCGAGCGCAGAATCCGCTGGAAACACATAATCATAAGACACCACCCAGGTCGCGCACTGTCGCAGCAGGTCGCGTGCCGGTTGCAGCCACCCGTGATCGCCGGTGATTTCCAACAGAGTGACGAACGACTCCAGCATGGCGAAGGCCGACTCGCTGTCCGGCGCTGACAGAATTTCGCCAGGGCCGCCGGTGGTCAGCCCGCGGAGCACAAAGTCCTGATAGTATTTCCGTGCCGCGGCCACCGCGATGCTCAGATAACGCGGCTCATCGAAAAACAGCGAGGCCCGCGCCAGGCCGGCCGGCGCGATGGCCCCGGCCGCTGAACCGCCGATAAGCAATTCGCCGGTCTCCACGTCCACGAATTGGCCTAACTGGCCCGCCTGTTCCCACAAGCGTGCGAAGGCGTCGGCTAGGCGGTGGGTGTTGGTGATCCACAGCGGCGGGATCTCCCGTTCCTGTTTGCGGAACAAATCGAAATGTTTGAAGGCTAACAACAAGGCGTCGGCGCTCTTGCGCACCATGTGCAGATGGTGCGGGTGCGGCCCGTCAATGCCGTCGCCGTAAAAGTTTTCGCCATCGCCAATGCCATAGAAAAACCCCGACGGCGCGGCGGTCCGTTCAAACAACATCTCCAGGTTGCGCCAGGCCCGTTGTTGCGATAGCGCGGATCCTTGGAAGCTCAAGGGCAGCGTGGCGATCCCGCCGCCGACCCAGCCGAGTTGCCAGAGGAAACAAAGCGGGTTGTCACTGACTTCAAAGGTGGTGTCCGCGTTGGGCGCCAGCCGGTAGTAACCGAGGGCTTCGTCCCAATTGTCGCGGTTGTATTTGGCATCGAGGATTTGCCATGCCGCACTGAACGGCAGTTCGTGTGTTGGAACGGACGGATTGAGCGGCGCCTTGCGGATCTCACAGAATCGGTCGAACAACGCCTGCAAGCGCGGCGCGGAAAAAAACCACAGACTCAGACGCAGCGTCACACAATCGCCGGCCTGCCAGTTGATGGCACGGTCGTCGCTGGGCACCGCCTTGCAGGGGTCCTGGCGGAATTCGCGAACGCACGGCGCCGTCACCAGAAAACGAGCGCGGCTGCGGTCGGCATTGGTCTCGACTGTTAGACCCGAGTTGCCAAAGCGTGTTCCCTGGGTGGTAAGCAGCAGAAACCCCTGCTGGCGGGCCGCCGAGTGAAACCCCATGCACGGCGCGGCGGTGTCGCCGGTGGTCTGCTCAAGGCGCGTGCTATCCGCGCTCAAGCGCGGCACCGGTGTGGCAGTGGTCGGCATGTCCGCCCGGAACTGCGACGGTTCGCTCCAAAACGGCGGATACTTGATGTCCCAAATCGCGAAGTTGTTACTATCATAAACCGCCGATGGCAGCAACACATAGTTGTCCGGAGACCAGTCGGCAAAGCCGATGGCCACGCCGATTCCGGCGGACTCGGCGGTGCCGCGGGTCAGGCGGAACGTGCATTCCAAGTCGAAGCGGCCCTCGCCGCCGCTCGCAGGCACAAGCTTGGTTTGGCAGCTCCAGTCAGCCTCACAGCAGGACAGCGTGGCTGATTCCGTTAGGTCGAACGCAAGTTCCTCACACAGGAGGTTGCCGTCGTAGTGCCGGACCACCGGCTTGATCGTTGCGGCATGCTGTATCAATGTTTGTTGGATGGTATTCATAAGGTAATTTGCAATGATTCAGGGCAAAAAGAATAATGGATGGGGTTGCAGCGCCGTTTTTTAACCACTGATTTCACGGATTGAAGAGGATTACACGGAAAAGATGGCTTCGATCTATCAAGTCTTTGGCTCATCCTAAAGGTGAATGCCACATAATCCATAACTCTTTCTTTATCCGTGCATTCCGTGAAATCCGTGGTTTCCATCTTTCTATATAGGTTCAGGGCAAGTCGGCGCGCAGGTGCACCACGCCATATGCCGGGACGCGGATCGCGCCACTCACGGCAGTCACAGGTTGTTCGGTCAAATCCGTCAGCCAGACAGCGGCAGGCTTGATCGCATGCCACGTAAGGGTGGCTGTTTGCGGCTGGTCGGAGACCCCGAACAAACGCACGATCAGCGCCTTGCCGTCGGTGCTGACCTTGAGCGTCTCTATCAAAACCTCCGGCGTCGAGATGGATAACAAGGAACCGGCGGCCTGGGCGGCCGTCGCCGCCGCCACCAGCAAGGGACGCGTCGTCTCATGGCCGAAGCGCGCGGCCATTGCCGCCGCGTAAGCGCCCGCATGCGGCCGCACCACATAGCGCAGGGTGGCCATGCCCGGCTGATCGGTTTTGTAATTGGTGTTCCAATGGTTGTTTTGCGCCCAGGAATAGAGCGTTTGGGAATCCAGCGCCCGGGTCATGTAGGCATCCGGTGGCACGGTCTGCCACTCGCCAAACCCCACGCCGCCCACCAAATTGGCGGTCAGCCCGCCGATCTCCATCAGCGGCGTGTCGACCGGTGCCCAGGTGACGCCGCGCTCGCTGTTAGACACATCCACCCAGCGCTGGACCGTAAACCAGTTGCAGCAGGCGCCGGGCAACTGATCCACATTCGGGCGCACCACCGCCCACGGTGTCTCCATGCGCACCGTGCCCCCGGGCACCTGGAAGCCGAAACCGAAATGGACCGCATCCTTGTCCCTCACAGAGAGGCGATCGACATGGTTGATCATTTCCACCCGGTCCAACCCGTCGACCACGCGCACTTCCCTGACCAAACTGTTGCAGCCCGGGGCATCGGATTCAATGCGCAGCGATGCCACCAACGGACCGTTTTCCAACACCTCGACGCGCACCGGGCCGTTGCCCTGGGCGTTGGCGGTGTCGGCACCCAGCACATAACGATAGTCGTTGAGCGCCACCGGAGCCGTTGGATCGACGTATTGGTGGTCGCTGTCTGTTAGCTTGAGGCTGGTGACGGCGCCGCTGGTCGGATCGACTTGCAGGCTGATAAGTGAGGTCTGCAAGGACAGGCCGGTGGCGCGCGCGGCACCGATGGCGGGTGGCGGCAGGTTGCTGAGCTGATAGCGCCTGGTCCCGAACGGCGGCACCTGCTGAGCCAGGAACGCCAGTTCGCCGGAGGCCAGGCGCTGGCAGGCAACGGGTTGGCCCAGTTCATCCAGTACTGATTGGCCACCCAATTCGGGAGGCACCAGCGCCAGGTCCGTGCGCTCCCACTGCGTGGTGTTATAGACATCGATTTCGCGGGTCGTGGTGGCCGGCGGCAAGGCGGCGGCGAGCAACGCGCGGGATTGGCGGTCGGCCTCCCTGGCAAATTCCCCTTTCACCTGCCACTGGTCTAACGTGAGCGGAGCATCCGGTTGCAGCACGCTGCACCACGCGCCCCAGGTATGTTCGCCGTAAAGCAACACATTGTCCCACGCGGCGGCGAAATCGGCGGCAGGATAAGCGCCTGGATCGCCCATGGCAAACAAGGCGGCGGCTTGAACCAGTCGCTCGGCGGAGCCCCGGTTCATGGCGGTTTCGCGCGCGGTGGATCCCGCGCCGTCCTCCCAGTGGGGTGTTAGGTCGCCGGCAAATTCCGGCAAACTCGTGCCGTGCCTGGCCTCGAAGTCCTGGAAAAACTCGCGGGCCAACCCGATGTGCACCTTGGGCACGGCATACTTGGCATTCCACGCCGTCACCTTGTTCACGAGCTGGTCATCCGGCGGCGCATTATCCACGCCGCCATTCGGCCAGGCCGCCACCCAGAAGATGAACGCGGCATCATAGGGGAAGCCGCCGCGCTCAAGCTGGGCCACCTGGTTGATGACGGCTTGTTCGAGATTGTCCTTGCGATGATAGTTGTCCACCACCCAGCACAACACGCGTTCCCCGCCGCTTTGCGACATCCAGTAAAACGGCTTGTCATCCCACCCATGGATGTGGCCCACGCGGTCGGCCATGTTAGGGCCGACGGCAAAGTATTTCACGCCCGCCTGCGCCAGCATCGGCACGATGCCCCAGGCAAAACCCGGGATGTCGCAAATGGCCGCGGTTGCCAGCGGCACGCCTGTTAGCTTGGCAATCCGCACACCGCTGGCCAGGCATTGCGCCAGTTCCTCGGGGCGGCACAGGCCGGTGAGCATGTTGGTATAAAGCGCGTTGACTTCCACATCGCCCCGGCGCACCGCCGCGATGAACGCCTCGCGCTGCTCCGGGGTTGCCCGCCGGAGGTAATGGTCGAGCGTCCAAACCGCCTCGGGATTCCACTTGAAGCGCAGGCCTGGCGGGTTGGCCGCACTGGCCTCAGCCAGCCTGATGGCGGATTCGAGATTCCGCACCTGCAAGTCGAGGACTTCCGCCTGGCGGTGGGTGTAGCCGATATCGACATGCGAATGGGGCAGCACCCACATGTCGCGGATGCGGGGCGGGCTGATGGAAATCCAGACATCAGCCAGCACCTTGCTCCAGGTGGTGATGCGCAAGGCCACCGTGCGTGCTTGTTCCGCCGCTGCGACCTTCAGCTCGAACGACTGCTCGCCATGTTTGAGTGGCACCTTGACCGGCGCCCCCCCATCCAACACCACGGTCGCTTCGTGGTCGTCACCGGCATACCACAACACAACTGTTAGAGGCTGCAGTTTCCTGCCGTCTTCCCGCAGCCAGACCGGCGGCACATGAATGCCCAGCAATCGGGTTTCCGAAAGGATCGGTGGCTCAGCGGTTTCGTTTGGATTCATGTTGGTTCGTTTGTGATCATGAGGGTCCGGCGGCGGACGTGCCGATGGTTGTCCGCCGCCGCTTGCGGGCGTTGATCTCGGCGCGGATCTCCTGGAGGCGACCCCTCGATAGCGGATAGATGAAGATTGATAGCATCCCGATGAGGAATCCCGTCGGCTGGGTGATGACCAGCGCCAGGAGCCAGAAGTGAATGGTGCCGGCAGGTTGCACGTCAAGCTTGGAGTCGAAGCCGGACGCGACTAACAGGAATCCCTGGAGCGCCAGCGAGACGGCCATGGCGATCTTGTCGGTGGTGACGAAGACCGCGCCGTAAAACGCCTCGCGGCGGTGGCCGGACTTAAGTTCGTCCAAGTCACAGACATCGGCAATCATGGAATTCAAAATCATGGGGATGGTGGAGGTGAACATGCCGATGAGTGCCGCCGTGATGAGGCAGGGCCAATGCAATGAGAAGCCATTGCCGGAGGCCCCCCACGGCAGCGGGATGTGGACGAAGGCGCCGGGCGCATTGGTAAAGGTGAACCACAACGAGGCATACGCCACCGCGCTCATCGTCAGCATGGCCAGCAGGCTGTTCTTCTTGCCAATGCGGTCGGTGAGCCAGGCCACCGGTGCCATCGCACACAGGCTGAAAACATTGATGGCATTGAAAAAAAACGCCAGATACGCCGAACCGGCACGCTGGTCACCCTGCGTGATGTGATAGAGGAAAATGAACGCGAAGAAGATCCCGGTCACTTGCATGCAAAACTTGGTGATGACATTGCTGACCACCAGCAACCGGAACGGCTTGTTGTCCAGCGTCAGCTTGGCGGCGCGTAGAAAACCGATCTTTGCTTCGCCCCGATGGTCGGCGACTTTCTCTTTGCAGAACAACACCGAGGGCAAGCCCGAAAGCAGGATCAACACCGCGACGATCGCGCTTACCGTGATGATTCCCTCAGACCCCCGCAAAACCTGCGCGCGCGGCCCCTCCAGCCACATGCTCAAGGGCAACGACCAAGGGTTCAAAAAACCGGCCGCCGCAAACAACGTGAAGCGCCACTTGAACAGGTGCGTGCGTTCATTGTAGTCGGTGGTCATCTCATAGCCCATCGCCGCGTGCGGGATGCAGAAAAACGCGTAGCCCACCGCGTAAAGCAGCGACATCAGCACTGCCAGATAGGCAAACGTGCGCCAATCCCCGCCGGCAGGCGCGTGCGGCGGATACCACAACAGCATCGTGGTCACCGCGCTGATGATCAGCCCCGCCAGCATCCACGGCCGCCGCCGGCCCCAGCGCGAACGGGTGTTGTCGGACAAATGGCCGACCATCGAGTCAGTCACGAAATCCAAGAAGCGTGGAATCGAGCACGCCAGATTGACCAGCGCCGCATTGACGCCCAACGCATTGACATAGATCACGTTGACCAGGCTACCGGTGCCGTTGTATATCATGGCATCAGCAAAGCCGCCCATCCCCCACAGGAAGCGGGTTTTGGTGGGCACCTCAACATGGGGGTGCTCAAGTTCATCCGTGCGTTGCTTGTCACTAGCGAAAAACATGATTTCAATCTTCTTTGATAGAGCCTGCTGAGGTTGGCTGGGGCCTGAACCAGTCCAGCAGGCGATCGGAGCTGTCAGGGAAAACCACAAACAGGTTGTGAATGCCGCTCACCTTTTGCACCGGGCAGGACTTCTGGCCGGCCATCAGGGTGCCGAGCAACTGTCCGTTCGGAGCATCGAGGCGGAGTTCCGCGAAGGCTTTACCCCCGCCGCTGGGCTCCAGGCCAAACTCGGCGGTGCTTGCCTGGCCGCTGCCGAAATCGATGTTGGCGTATTTCACCCAGGCTCCTTTGGAGATACGATTGATGCCCAGTCCGCCGACGGTGCGCAGGCCGCTCATGCGCTGGTAGTCCTCGGCCTGGATCTTCTCGGTGGCCAGGCGGCGCGTGGCCGCAAGTTTGTCGAAGGGAAAATCCTTGCGCAGGCCGATGGAATCAATGGGTATCGTTCTATAGCCGAGCTTGAAGGCGGGCGAGGTGGCGGCTAACGAATAGTCGCCATACTGGAGGTCCCAGTCGGGCTTGCCGCGCTTGAGCAGCGGGTCGCCAAAATAGGAATTCTTGTCCATGCCGTTTTCCGGATAGGGGCTGGGGTTGGGCTTGGCCGGGTCCTTGGCGGCGATCACATTGCAATCGACCTCTTTGATACCTTTCTTAACTTCTGCTGGCAAACTGCCGAGCGTGCCGGCCATGCCGCTGAAGGTCTGGCCGCTGGTGTCATAGCGCATGACATTGCCATCCAGGGCGAACACATTGCGGCGCACGGTGAAGTCCCAACCGGGCTCGATAAAGGGGGCAAGCGTGATGACACGTCCGAGCGTGCAGTCGGCGACGAGGTTGTTGACGATCTCCTCGCCGATGTTTTTCATCATGAACGCGCCAGTGGCATCACCGCCGTGGCAGTGATAGAGGATGTTGTTTTCAACAGTCATGAATGAAATTGCTTTCAATGCGGTGGCCTTTGTTGACGTAGGATTCTGCGGCGCTGTGGAACGGCCCGTCGCCGATGGTCCAGCCATTCAGATAGACGCCGTTGGAACCGGCGCCGGTGATCAGGTTGTTCTCCACCACGCAGTTCTGCGCCTGGATGTTGAGCCAGACCGCCGCGTGGCCGGCGGCTAACAGCCGGCAGTTCTTCACCGTGAGTCGTTCGACATTCTCGCCAAAGACCATGCCTTGTTGCAGGAAATCCGGGGTGCTGCCATCCTTGCCTGCCAGGAAAATATGCCAGCGTTCGCTGAAGTCGGAGCCGATGATCGAGACATTCTCGAAGGTGATGCCCGTTGCCGGCGTTGCCGGCGCGCGGCCCATGATTTCGAGAAAGCGCTCGCCTGCGGGCCGCAGGATCACATGATCGGCCGGCGTGCCGGACTTGGGCCAGTAATAGACAAACCCGTCCTTGTGCTTGAGGCACCATTCACCCGGTTCGTCGAGAAACTCCAACACACCACGCAGGAACAAGCGCCCGTTCATGGTGCAATCCTTGATGCCGCTGCCTTCGTCCACCGGCAGGGTGCCGTTGGCATCAGGACTGCTCTTCAGCACGGCACGCATCTCGGCAAACCAGTCGGAGCCGAGAAACGTAAACACCTGGGCATCGGAATAATCGTAACCCAGCCACTCCTTGGGCACGCCGACCGCGCTGCTGCCACGCGGCCCCGCGCCACCGCCGAACCCGCTGCCGGCATTCGGGGTTTGCGCCATGGTGGCGGGCTTGCCGTCCACGATCAAATTGTAGAAACGCTTCCCCTTGGGCACCGGCGTGCGCCAGATGTTGTCCTTCCATTTCTCCCAACCGGTCACCGGCAGACCGCCATACAGTTCGGCGGTGGCACCGGGTTTTGCGCCCTTGACGGTCAGGCCGCTGTCGCGCTCATCGAAGGTGAGCGTGGCGGTATGGAAATACCGGCCGGTTGCTAACAGAATAACATGCCCGCTGCCGCCAGCCGCGCGCGCCGCGTCACGTGCGGCGGGAAGCGAAGCAAGGGGTTTGTCCTTGGTGCCAGGGTTGTGGTCGTTGCCGGTGGGCACGACATAATACGTCGCGGCCATGAGCGTCTGGCACAGCGCCACGACCGCCAAGCAGGTGATCCTGGAAACGAGAATGGAAACGGTTGTCGTGGCGTTCTTAACCACAGATTTAACGGATTGAAGAGGATTACACGGAAAAGATGAATGCGATCCATCAAACCTTGGGCTCACCCAAACGGTGAATGCCATAAAACTCATAACTCTTTTATAATCCGTGTAATCCGTGGTTTCTATTTCGCCATCTGGCACCAGAACCCGCGTTGCGCTGGGTGTGGAAAATGGCGGAACATGGCCCGTCATGCGGGTTCTCGCCGAGCTGGGGCTCGGCGTTCCCGGGGCCATGTTCCTCGGGAGGGTGATGAGTTCGCGCGGGCGGACCGGGAATCGGAAGCAATGGATCATCGTCATCTTCTGGTATTCTAACTGGCTTGCGTGTGATATACCGCGAGTTTGCGGATCAGCGGCGTGGCTGCGCTCTTGAGCACGTTCAGGCGCACGGCGGCCACTTCCACCGGGGTGATCCGTTCGATGCGCTTGTGGCCGATGCAGGTGCCGCCGCCGATTATCTGCCAGGTCTCACCGACCTTGCCTTCGAGCACATAGCCCGCCTTGGGGTCGGGCAGCCCGCCATCGATCCAGATCTCGGCCAGCGGCCCGTACTTGCCCCACAATTCCTTCACTTGTTGGATCTTGGCTGCCGCGTATTTGGCTTGCAAGGCGTCGTCGCCACCTTGGCCGCGCTTGACAAAGCCGGGATGATCGACCTGCCACCAACCGTTGACCCGCATGTGGCAGTAAATGCCGGGGGACACCCCGTTGTTGCGGCAGGAATCGACAAACTCTTTGACGATGTCGCCTTTGCCGATTTTCCACGGCGATTGTTTCAGGCCGTAGGGATAAGCGTCGCTCTGCCACAGCATGAAGCCGCTGCCATGGGTGGCGGTAAGAACCGCATACTTCGCGCCCAGCGCCTTCGGCACTTCCATCCATTGGTTGGTATCGAGCCTGGTGGGATTGAAGATCTCCGGCTTGGGGAAATCATCGTATTTGCGGTGATCCCAGCCGGGCTTGAAGGCATTCATATCGTAATGATAGAAAACCCCGATTTCATAGTCCTGCCACTGCGCCTGCTCGGCAGTCGGCCGCGGCAGCGCATCGGAATGAACCGTCGGCCCCTTGCTTGCCGGCTGGTCAGCAGCCGTTGCTGCGGCGGCGAATAACACGGCACCCATAAGTTGCCTCACTGCTTTTTTCATATTGATTTGTTTAGGGCACCACGGTTTTAAGTTTCGCAAGCTGACCCTAACTGAAACGGAAGTGTCATGTTGATATTTGGGGAGTGGTGCATGAGCTGAATTGTTGCGGTGCGTTAGCTGTATTGTAGCGGCGCTCTGTGAGCGCCGTAGCCAATGAGATGGGATCGATGCATTTGCCAGCGGCGGTCACAGACCGCCGCTACAAGGCACCACCTTTCTGCCAAATGTCACGCCGCTGTCGTTGAAGCTGTCGATCACAAAGAAATAATCCAGGCCGCCCGTCAGGCCGGAAACCACCGTCCTGGTGCCATCCCGCACATCCTGGCTGTGATAGAGTTGGTCCTTGGCTTGTCCCCAGCGGACCACATAGCCGGTCGCGCCGTCGGCGGCGGGCCACTCGATCCCGGCCTGAATCGCATCCTGGTCTTTTCCCCGCTTCACCACCGGAGCCATCGCCTCGGCAGGCGGTTTGCCCAAGCCGCTGCCAAACACCCGCAGATCGCGCAGCGCGAATTTGCCGCGGCCGGCCATGTGAATGATGGTTAGTTTCACATGGCGTGCCGTCACTGGCGTTTCGAGTTGGACATAATCATGCGGGACATCCTGCCGATTGGCGGATTTATCAAACAACAATTTCCAATTTTTCCCGTCGTCGCTGGCTTCCATCACGTACTGATGATAGAGTTCATCTTCGGAGCGGCGTTTTGCCTGGGCCGTCACGTCCTGTTCCGCAAAATTCACCTGCACGGCATTGATGCGGCAGGGCTTGCCAAGATCCACCGCCAGCCATTCGCCCTTGTCACCGGTCTTCGCACTCCACCAGGTCCTGATGTTCTCGTCGAAGGCGTGTTCTAGCGGATGATCCGGCAGCACCGAGGATGCCGTCGCCATTTTCTTATGGGACAGCAGCATCCAGCCGACCAGGTTGCCGCCGGGTCCGGCCTTGCGCCCACCCACCCCACGCTGTGGCAGATCTCCCAGATAGGTGTCCGTATACAGCATGTCCTTGTCCGAGCCGGCAGGATAGAGCGCCACCCGCCGCTCGAACATGTGGAAGACACTCGTGTCTGCGGTGACCACGCGCCAGTCGTTGCCCTTGCTGTCGGTGAATGTCCCCGAGTTGCCGGCGCCCCCACCAAAGCCCACTGGCCGATAGGCCACAGGATTCGCCGGGGAATACTTGTACGGCCCCCAGGGCGACGTTGACGTATAGGCGACATCGCAATAAAATGGCAGTTGGCACCGCACGGAAATCTGCAGGTGATAGATGCCGTTGCGTTTGGTCATCAACGCGCCCTCGCCGGTTTTGTTGGCAATCGGCACGGACGTGCCCGCCTCTGCGGGGCCGATGCGGAAGAACCCCTTGTCATCCGGCTGTGTGTCGCCCACCGGCATGCAGGGCTCAGGGCCGCGCACAATCTTCAGGTGATCCTTCGGGTTGACTTCAGTCACATAAATGCCGCGCACCGGCTTGAAACCCACTGCATAGACATAGACCTTGCCGTCGTCATCGGTGAAGATCCATTCATCATTGGCCACAGGTACCCGGTCGCCGACCCGCTCGAAGGTGCCCTTCTTCGGATCCATGAACCGATAGAAGGCGTCGCATTGCTGGCTGTAGACGAGCGCCCCGTCGACCACAGATGCCGCCGGGTTGTAGCCCCAAACCGGCAGATCCTTTTCCGGTTGGCCGTTGGGGACGTGCTCGCCATCGCCGATGTAACTGTAGTTGTCGTTGCTGGGCACCAGATTCCAACTGATAAGGTCCGACGACCACCAATAACCGGCGCTCTTGGAGGAAAACAGGTAATAATCCCCCTTGAACGGCACGATCACCGGATCGGCCGCCTCGCGGCCGGTGCCACGGTCGGGCCGGAAACAATAGTCGAGGTTGAGCGGGTTGCAGTAAGTGCTGTTAGGAGCGATCTTCTCGGGTGGCACGAGCGGAGTGGCGGCCTCGGCAGGGATGGCGGCTCCAAGCAACATGGCAGCGGCTGTGATTCGGTTCATGATTTTCGGAGTCATTTGGATGGATCTATTGTGGTCTGTGGCTGCGCGGTCTGGAGCGTCACCGGTCCTAGCAGGCCGGAGGAAAATTGAGAGTCGGGGCCGCCCATGAACATCTCGGTGCGCGTCCTGCGCTGTCCGCCGGGAAGATTGTTATCACCCGCCAAGCGGTTCGGCCACAGGTTCACCACGGAGATTTCCAGAGTGTTCTCACCGGGCTTGAGCGCCCCGCTGATGTCCACCCGCCACGGCGAACACCAGAGAACACCCAGATCCTTGCCGTTGAGTTTGATCCGGGCGGTTTCCTTGACCGCACCCAGATCCAGCCACAGTCGGGACGTGAGGTCGGAGGTCGGAGATCGGGCGTCAGAATGGGTCTTACTGACCTCTAACCTCTGACTTCTGACCTCTGGTGCAAGGTCGAAGACCTTGCGATAGACGGCGGTGCCGCTGAAATCTCTCGCTGCCGGTTCCGGTCGCGCGCGCCAGTCCGCCAGCTTGTCAAACACCAGCAGACCCTTGGCGGGATCGCCGGTCAGGTTATCAATCGGATAGAACCACTTCGGATCGAACTGGACGGTCCACGGGCCGGTAAGCTCCTGAATGGGTTGCAGGGTTGGGAAATTTACTGACCGGACGGCCCGGAGGTCCGTCCCTACCAATGGCTTTTGGAACACCACAAACAGCCCGCCGTAGGGCTCGAACTGCAACGGGATGGACGTACTACCGTCCTTGGACTCGAATTGCGGCAGCGCCCGCTGCGTGCCAGTCACCGGATCCCATAACTCCGGGTGTTTGCCGTCCACCCGGAACGTGCACTCGACCTGCAGCGCGGTGGCGTGCCGGTTGCTCACGAAGTAGATCTCGGCATCCCCGCTGCGGCGATGGATGAAATCCACCAGCGCGTTTTTGGATTTGCTGGTGTAGGCGAAATCCACCGGCACCTTGGCCTGCTCCAACACCTCGCGGATAGTCACGCCACAGATCACCCGCCCCTTGCCGTAGGTTTTTTGCAGCACTGGCGCAGTGGCATCGGTTCCCCACATCTTGTCGGCGATGGCCTTGAGTTGCCGGTCGCTTTGCGGATAGTCCGTTAGACCGGGTGTGCGTTGCGGTTTCGGGCCGATGACCGTAGCCCCGGCGGCCACCAGTTCCTCGAGTTTCCTAACGACATCCAGGGGCATGACCGGCCGCTCCGGCAGGGCCAGCACCCGGTAACTCATCCCGTTAGGCAGCACGATCCGGCCGTCCTTGACCGCCAGCCGCGTGAGCAGCACCTCCGAGTTGCACATGTCATAGTCATAGCCGAAGCCGCGCGATGGATCGATGTTCTTGGGTGGCACGAAATTGGGCACCTCGTCGCCACTATAATAGAGCACGTCGGCCACAAACAACCCCTGCCGCAAGATATAACAACATCGTGACAGATAACGCAGCAGGCCTTCGGCGCCTTGGTTCCACCACGTTTGATTGTGGCTGAAATGAATGCCGCCGAAAACCGACTTGCCGGGCAGGCCATTCTCCGGGCCGGAGGTGGCCGAACCATGGATGCACAGCGCGTTGATGCCCTCGCAGAAGGCGTTGTTGGCATGCATCAGCAGGTCGGCGGGGGCGGTGCCCCAGCGTGCCCGGCGCCCGCCGCTGGTGAAGGCCTCGGAGGCCACCAGCGGTTTGCCATACAAATGCCCGGCGCTGGCCGCTTGTTTCGCATTGACGTTCTGGGCGGCATCCATCCAGCCCGGTGTCGTGATGGTGTTATGATCGGCCGGAGCCCCCTGGTTTTCCTTCCATAACTCGATCTCCCAGAACTCCGCCACCGGCACGTCCATGCGTCCCTGGTTCATCAGCCCGTCGTTGAAATACAGGCGCGGATGATGCTGGCCGCCGGCTTCCGCCCGCACTTTCAGGCCGTCGGCATGGGCGAGTTCCGCCCAGCGCCCGTAGTGCTGGTCCGCGGCACAATCGGCGATGGTGCGCCGCACATCTGCCAGGAAACGGTCGGTGATCCCGACGCTGTCCACGATCTCATCCGCCAGGGCTGCCAGATAGGGAACCGGATCGTAACCGCGCCGGGTCTTGAATTCCTCAAGCATCTTGGGCGTCCAGGAATACATCAGGTCGGCCTCGAAATTGTCCTCGATGGAATACTGCCAGGTCTTGCCAACCAGCCCGCCCACATCTCCTAACAGCGGCTTGATGCCTGTTTCATAATGCTGCTCCATCGCGGCCGGGTTGAGGTAATCGGCCACCAGGCCGTTGCCAAATGCCAGCTTCTGGCCGGTCGTCGTCCGGCCGATCCGCACGACTTTCCAGGTCCCCGCCGGCACGTCCCAGGTCAGCGTGCCGTCTTCGGCCACCTTGCCTGTTAGGTCGATCCGCTCACGCAGCGAGAGCGGACGATCCTCCGGCAGCGCCGCCAGGTCCTCCCTGACAAAATGGACCTGATCGATCTGCCGGGTCGCGGTCACACCTAACGGATTGGTGATACCCCGCTTGGCCGCCATGCGTGCCACTCGCTCGACCTCAAGCTTGTGCCCCAGCGCGAAGTCGCGCACGGTGGCATCCTTCGGCACCGCCATGCGGAACCAGCGCGCGGTGGTGGCCGGCACCGCCTGATAGATCGTGTTTCCGCCGGCCCCGACCGCAGTGGCCACCGGCTTGAATGCGACGCCATCATCCGACGCCTCAATGACCACCTGCCCCCCCAGGTCCAGCCACAGCCAATCCACGCCATGGGCTTGGCCGAAATCCACCAGGATCCACGGTTTCTCGTCGGTGGATGCGGGTTTCCAGAGGGTGTTGAAATTGCCATCCAACAGATTTGGCAGGTCGCCCGGATTGCTGCTGGCGGTGACCACCGGCGGCGGACAAGCGGATCTATCAGGAATGCGGAATGCCTGGACCGCCACCTCGGCATAGAGCGCCCCCTTGCCTCTCGGTTCCACCAATTTGCCTGCAAACTTCTGCGGCCCCTTGATGACGGTTTCTGAGTTGACCATCATCCAGGCTGCATTCTCCGGGGTGATCCACGGGCCGCCACAGGGCCAACCCGGGCAGGTGTTGACGCCGATTTTCAAGCCCAGGCGGTCGGCCTCACGCACCGCATGTTGGAATGCCTTGCGCCAGTTGTCACTCATGTACGGTGCGTCGGCCATCGCGTTCAGATCGATCAGATTGGCCCCGCCCGCGCCTTTGGCTTTCAGCTCCTCCATGTGCTGGGTGATGTCGGCCGGGGTGATCCGGCCGATCCAGAACATGTTGACCCACGGCTTCGCCTCGTCGGGTGGAGTCACGAAGGCTTTGGCCAGATCGGTTTCGGCCCGCACCATTCCTAGCAGCGCACAAAGCACAATGGCCAGTATTGTAGCGGCGCTCGGTGAGCGCCGACGGCGATTGGGCGTTGCAGCGCCGCGCATGGGAGCATTGTAGCGGCGCTCTATGAGCGTCGTTGCGCAAGAACTGCCGCTTGGCGTTGGGCATCGGCGGTCACAGACCGCCGCTACAGAGCCGCGCATGGGAGCATTGTAGCGGCGCTCTATGAGCGTCGCTGGCGGATGAGGAGTCCCACCGGATGGTGAAGAATCGTCATCGGCCGCACTTGGGCATCGACGGTCATAGACCGCCGCTACAGTGCTCCACATGGATGGAGATGCAATCCGACTCTTGACGTGACTTGGTGTGGCGGCTTTCATCTATTTAGCATATTGATCACATCCGCCTTGCGGGACTCGGGCGTGACCTTGAGCGAGACCACTTCGCCGCCGCGCAGTTCGCCTGCGACGGTGGTGTTATAGAGCGCGTGGAGCTTGAAGTTCACATCCCAGTCCTTCGGCCAGGCCGGGAAAAGATAAATCTTCTTGCCGACCACCTGCATCAGCATTGCCTGTAAAGCCGTCATCGCCACGCCGCCGTGGCTTTGGTCATTGATGCCGACTTGAGCGGGACCCCAGAACGCCGGAAAGCGGCTGCCGGGATCATGCGCTGCGAAATTCGAGGTGACCATCCTGGCCGCCTGCCCGGCCTTGCCGACGAAGGCGGCTTGGATGGGACTCAAGCGCCAACCGCCGACCTTACCCTCATGGGGCCCGGCGAGTCGCGGTTGAGGCGGATTCCATCGTTCAAAGGTCCGGCGGCCGATATCGGCATCCTTGCTATCAAAGGCATAGAGCCGATAGGGAAACACCGCGTAGAGATCCGGAACCTCATCACCCTGCCAGGTCTTGATCACCTCGGCCGCAACCAGGATCTTCTTGTCTGCATCTTCCTTCATGCGCACCTCTGGCCGCTCGGTCGTGGCATATTTCCACCGCGCGAGTTGCTCGGGCGTGGCAGCGTTTTTGAGCGGCGCCATCGGAATTTCCGGCACCTCGGCCAGCGTCTTTTTCCAGGCGGCGCGCTGGGCGGGGGTGGTGACCTTTTCCGACAAGGCTAACAAACGCGGCAGGACATACCTCAGGCCGGCAATCTCCGGCAGCGGGTTCACCGCTTCGTGGGCATTTTCCAGCGCGCACGCGGGATCCAACCGGATCTTGCCCTTGTCATCGCGTTTCCAATGCAGGTCATAGAATGTGATCACACCATCCGCGAGCGGCAGCACCGACTCGCGCAGGAACGCTTCGTCACCGGTGGCCTCGCAGTAGTCGAGCATCTTCGCGGTCAGCTCCAAGCCGCCATGCCAGAGCCAGCGGACATACTCGTTTTCCTGATAGGTGCCCCAGGCATAGACCGTCGCCGGGATGTAGAGCCCTTCATGATGGTATTGCAGCTTCGTGCGCTCCTTGGCCATCGGCACCATCGCGCTATACATCTTGAACAAGGGCATCAACAAATCGTAGTCGCCGCTGCGCAGCATCGGCCCGTACATCGTCGTCGCCGCGTCCAGGAACCAGTAGTTGGCGCCGTGAACGCGGTAGTCCGCATCTAACAGGCTGTCGCGCTTCCGGTTGTTGACCGTAAAGATCGAGCCGTCGTGTTTGACCGGATAAGCGCCGCGGCACGCGGCCGCCAGCATGAAGCGCTGCAAGGCGTAACCTCGCGTCACCAACTGCCCGGCGGGCTCATCACTGATGGTGGGGTGGATGTGGTTCTCCAGACCTCCAGTGCCGGTCAACTGCAATTCATCACGATCCTTCACCCGTGCGGCCACCTGCTCCGCAGTGGCCGGCGCGACGTCTTCCGGTGCTCTAACATGGATCCAACTGCGGTTCCAGAACTCCTGCCACCACTTGGTGTGCGCTTGCCACGCTTTGTCCAAACCGGTCTTGCGCTCTTCGGCGATGATGCCATCGAGTTTATCCACCCATTGTTGCGCGGTGTCGGTTTGTGCGCCTAGCAGATGGATGGCAATATCGAGCCGACGGGTCGGTGCCGCGGTCTTGAGCGCCTGCGTTGCCTCGCCGGCAGCGGCGGGGACCATGCCCTTGCCGCTGATAGTACCGCCGAACGTGTTGTGCAGGATCGGGTCATGCACCAGCGGCAGCAGGCTCTCCATGCCCTGGAGCTTCATCGCCAGCGGCACGATGGTTCCTTCATTGCGGTGATACCAGACGATGCGGTTGTCCTTCTGGGGCAGCACCGTGTCGGCCTTCTCCATGACCGGCCCGGTGTTCAGCTCACTGAGGTACCCGATGTTCGACTCCTTCTGCATGTCGCAATCCTTCGTGCGCCAGACATACAAGCCGACCTGCGCCTGGAGGTCCTGCTTGGATTCCCCCTCGATGTGAATCACCGGGCGGTTGGCATCGACCCAGAGGCGGAGGGTGGATTGTTGATTGCCGGTAGCCGATTGAATCTCCATGACCCCATTGCGGATCTGCAACTCCTGGCGGAATGGCTTGGCCGCCAACGAAGGTGTTAGACGCAGCCGCACCTGCCCCAGCTTCACCAAGCGTCCGCTATCGGTCCACGAATCGGTCTTGGAAATGAAGAACACCAGATCGCCGTTCTCCTCCACCCAGGCATTGAGGCCGATGTCGCCGTTGCCCAGCGGCATCGAACCACCGGAATCCTTGCTCGGGCTGTCCCACACCACGTTGCAGGCATCCAGCGGGTTGCCGGGTTTCGCCTCCGGGCCCGGGGCTGCCGCTCTAACAGTCTGGCACGCGATCAAGGTCAGCACGGCCGCCTTGCCAATCATCATTGCTGATCTATTCATTTTCTTGATTTTCACTTGAAGAATTGGGTGACCGTCCTGACCCACTCATCCGCCATGAGTTGGTGACCGGAATACGTGGGATGCACCCCGTCCGCAGTCCAGAACTCGGCAGGCGCCCGCTTGCAGGCATCGTCAAAGACCTTCTGATACTTCACCAACGCGGCCTGATACTTGGTGGCCTGCTTCGCGACAATCGCCTGTCGCTGCCTGATATCCTGGTCCCGCGCGTCGCCTTCCTTGTGGCCCTCCTTGGGCAGATAGAATGGCTCCCCAAGAACAAGGCGGATGTTTGGATTGGCCGCCCTGGCATCGGTGAGAAGCTTGTCATAGACTTGCTCATACTGATCTAGCGGCACTTTCCGTTCATCCCCGCCGCCGATCCCGCTGTCGTTGATACCGATCAAAATGCTCAACAGGTCCGGCTTCTGGTCGAGCGTGTCGGTTTGCCAGCGTGCCGCCATCATGTTGACGTTGTTGCCGCTGACGGCGCGGTTGATGAACGTCACCTTTTTTTCCGGATAGAGCGCACTGAATCTGGCCGCGATGATGAACTGGTAGCCTTGCCCGAGAAGCAGGTGCGGACAATCATTCCGATTGCGCTCCCCGTCGGTGATCGAGTCGCCCTGGAACAAGACCCGTGTGTTTGCCTTGAACCACGGCACATCAACGGCTCCCGCCATAGTCAACTGACCCTGCAACGCCTGTTGCACCGATGGCACCATGATTCCCTTGGCGCCTTCGGCATTGGGATGGATGCCGTCAGGCACATGCCCCCAATCCGTGGCAGTCAGGCTGGTGCCGATGGCGGCAACCGTCAGGTTCTCGCCGTTCTTTAGCCGCTCGAGAATCGCGCCCCGGGCAACCGGTGAAAAACAGGCGAGGGCGATCATGATTGGCACGAGGATCAGCCGCCGTATGGCGACTGGTAAGGAGGGGCGACATTCCTGTCGCCCGTGCATTCGCTCCACGACAGGAATGTCGTGGCTCCTTAAACGTGTGCCATTCATGGCAGTGACCAAAGCCAGTTGGCTTGCATTTGTGTTCTCATGAAGTTGCATTCTCATCGCATGTTCCTATAATAATCTTCTTGAGATCTCCACGACCAGCGCCGGGTCCGACAGGTCGCCGGGAGTCGCGGCGGAGAGTCCAACAGTTTTGAGCAAGTCGCCGGGGAAGACCAACTTGTTGCCCTCCACTAACACCTTGGACGTGATGTCCACCGCACCATCTCCGGCAAGATCCTGGGCCAAGATCGTCACATCACCAAGCGGTTTCTCGAACACCAGCGTCAGACTCTTGTAATACCCGAATATGCCGACTTTTCCGCTGACACGGCTGACCTGCAAGCTGACATCCGCCTCCGGGAAATAACAACCGCGTTCCGGACTCAGCCTGCCGAGCGTGCCGATGCTGATCGACCCGTTGGGATTGCGCGAAGCCAGAACGTAGGGCGGTTCGCCCTCGCATGTGACCTCCGGCAAGGGAAGACCCCGCGTAACTTTCGCGGGCGCTTCCTGCGCCACCACCTTGTTCATGCACGCATAGGGCGAAGCATACGTCGTGGCCCAATCCTCCGTGCTGGTCCAGAACTCGCCGACCGGAAATTTGTAAGAATCAACCAGCATCTTGTCATCGACATGCGTCTCCATCACTCCGGCGCCGAAGGCGGGCGCGAGGCGCTGCCACCTAACAGACCTAACCACTTCATCCATGCGCTTCTTGAGGTTGCGCGGTCCTTTGAGAAAAATGTCAGGATCATCGCCGGGGCGGCGTCCGACCATCGGGCTGCGCATGACACCCATGGTCCCGCCGAGCACTGCGGCAATAAAGACTTCATCCTCACAGTTCAGATAGCCGGTCTTGGCCGGCTTGGTCTTCACCACGTCAAGGATGCTGGCCATGCGGCCGAGCATGGTCGGGATGCCAAGCTGCGGCGAATGATCATGCAGCCGCATGACCTCGGAGTACTGGATCACCCGCTTGCCCGCTTCAACATAAGCAGGATACACCCGGCCGCTGCCGGGATAGGAGTTGAAGGGACCGTCCTTCGAGGGGTTGCCGTGTTCCATGACCAGTCCGGGGGAGATCTGGCCGGCGAGGTCGGTCATCATTTTCCACGCCGCCTCGTCCCCTCCCCCGTCCATCTTCCAATACCCGATGCCCGCCGCCTTTGACCACTCCAGCCGCTCGCTCCAGAAGACTTTCCTATAATCGGCTTCCGACTTGAACGTTTTCTTCCTCTCCGCATCGATTGCCGGTTCATAAGCCCGGTACCAGAGGCCGACACCCCGCCAGCCACACTCCATCACTTTTATATTTAGAGTCACAAGATTCTCTGGAATCGAGCCTTTGAATGAAGGAAATTTTTCCGGATCAAGCTTGGAGTAGTTCCTGTAACCGAGATCCCGATTCACCGGGAGGTCCCAGCCGTCGTCCAACACCACCCACAGATCGCCTCTGACCTTTTGATAGAAATTCTTCAGCCAGCCGTTGGCGCCAAACATGTTCTCCTCGTTGAGCTGAACGGCCGCGTATTTGTCAATCGACGCCACCTGATAGAGGATCGCGTCATTGGCCTTGGCGCCCTGGCCCTGCATGTAACTCTGGGCCGACCACGTGCACCAGTAATTCGGCGATTTGCCCGGCTCGGCGGGCACCAGATTGCGTGCGGCTTCAGCCGATGTTGCGTGAAGCACCATCAGCAGGGCTGCCATGGTAATCATTAGCAATAATTTCCTCATACCATGATACTGTGTCATGGGTCGCTTTGTAGCGGCGCTCTGTGAGCGTCGCTGCGAATGGGACGTGCGGAAGCGCGGAGAATAATCGTCATCGGCCGCACTTGGGCATCGGCGGTCATAGACCGCCGCTACAGGGCCGCGCATGGGAGCATTGTAGCGGCGCTCTATGAGCGTCGCTGGCGGATGAGGAGTCCCACCGGATGGTGAAGAATCGTCATCGGCCGCACTGGGGCATCGGCGGTCATAGACCGCCGCTACAGGGCCGCGCA
>JAPLUI010000112.1 GCA_026397725.1 Verrucomicrobiota bacterium
AAAAAGTCATTGGATCAACCCCTGTCTGTGCGCATCCGCACGCAGACAGGCCGACCAGTGATGAATCCCCCTCAAGACTCTTGAAAAATGATTCTGCCATCAATGATTCTGCCATGAATTCTTTGGAACCTGAGTAGTAACCTTCCAACATTCAACTTCCAACATTCAATGATCACGTAAGAGCAAGACATGACCCCGCATCGGCACTGCTGCCACCCGAAAACCCATGCGCGGGTGATTCACGAATTCGTCTGAAACGCCAACAAGTGCCAACTCATTTTCCGCCGGGATCAGGCACTGTGACCAAGGGTCAGCTTGAAGGGCGAGGGGCGGAGCTGCAACCGGCAGCGGCCCTGCCATTTCCGCGTCTTTGACTGGCCGGGTCTTGCCCCTATCTCGCTGCGATGACCTCGACGGTGAAGCCCTTGAGGTAGCTGGTCTCGGGGATGGAGATGAGGATCGGGTGGTCGGCGCGCTGGGCGTGCTCGGAGATGAGGCGGAGGGATTTCTTGGCATCGACGGAGGCATCGACGAGGTTTTCGAGGAAGAGTTCGCGGGAGGCGTGGTGGGAGCAGCAGAAAGTGGAAAGGATGCCGCCCTTGTCTAACAACTTGAGCGCGCGCAGGTGGATTTCCTTGTAGCCGCGCATGGCGTCCATGAGGGTCTTCTTGTTGCGGGTGAAGCTGGGTGGATCGAGGATGATGAGGTCGTATTCCGGCGCGGCGTGTTTGAGGAAATCGAAGACGTTGTGCTCGCGGACGTCGATTTCCAGGCCGTTGCGTGCGGCGTTGTGGCGGGCGGCGTCGCAGGCGGTGGCGGAGACATCCACGGCGGTGACCGTGGCGGCGCCAGCCTTGGCGCAGGCGAGGGCAAAGCCGCCCTGGTTGGCGAAACAATCGAGCACGCGCCGGCCTTTGGCAAGGCGGGCGATGGCGGCGTGGGATTGGAGTTGGTCGAGGTAGAGCCCGGTTTTCTGGCCGTCGCAAAGGTCGATTTCAAAATCGAGGTCATTGGAGCGGACGACGAAGGGGCCGGGATTTTCGCCGTGGAGCATTTCGATGCCTGGTTCCATGCCCTCGGCCTTGCGGAACGGGGAATCGTTGCGCAGGACGATGGAGACGGGATCGAGGAGCGCCACCAAGGCTTCGCGGATGAGTTCGCGGCGGAGGTCCATGGCCAGGGTGAGGGTTTGGACGCTGAGGTGGGGGCCGTAGCGATCGACGATGAGGCCGGGCAGGCCGTCGGATTCGCTCCAGACGAGGCGGCAGAGGGATTCATCCAGGCCGCAGCGGCGGCGGTGCTCGATGGCTTGCCGGATGCGGCGGGTAAAGAAGTCCACGTCGAGGTCCTGCCGGCGGCGCGAGAAGCGCCGGGCCACGATCTGGGACTGCGGGTTGTAGATCGCGGACCCGAGCGGTCGGTCGCGAAAATCCTTGAGGGTGATGACGTCGCCGGGCTGGGGATCGCCGAAGGATTTCTTGATTTCGGTGGCATAAATCCACTCGTGACCGTGGAAAATGCGTGCGCGGGGAGCGATGATGAGGCCTGCCATGGGGCGGAAATCTGAAGTGGAAGCAGGGGGCTTGTCGAATGCGAAAGCGGGGGCGGGAAAACTCTTTTGAGATTTGCGCTTGATCTGGAGGGAATATAAGCCTACCCAAGTGGCCACCAATCATGGGCCAACAATCGAATAAAATCATCAAACGCCGTCGTCGTGCGGATTATTTGAAGCGCAAGCAGGAGCAGGCGAAGCTCGGCGGGATCGTGAAACACAAGGCGGTTTCAAGGAAACCGCTCGCCGAAAAGACCGTCGCCGCAAAGAAAACCGCTGCCAAGAAGGTCGCGAAGAAAGCCCCTGCCAAGAAGGCTGCCAAGAAGGCTGCCCGCACGCCTGAGGCCGAGGTCGCCATCGCCCCCGCTGTCGATACCACTGCCGCAGAACCAAGTGAGGACGCCGCTCAAACCGTGGAAACGGCGGAAAGCGCAGACACCGTGGCAACTGCGGATGCGGTGGCAACTGCGGAAACTGTGGAAATTGTGGAAACTGTGGAAACTGTGGAAGCTGTGGAAGCTGTGGAAGCTGTGGAAGCTGTGGAAACTGTGGAAGCTGTGGAAGCTGTGGAAGCTGTGGAAGCTGTGGAAACTGTGGAAGCTCCAGAGACTGTGGAGACCGCAGACGCTGTGGAAGCTGCGGAAACCGCAGCAACTGCGGAGACTGGCAAGGCTTGAAGCAGGAGCTTGGTGCCGCGTGCTTTGAAGATTGAGTGAGCGACTCCAATTTTTGGGGGCGCTCGGGGTTGTATGAGGTGCGAGACTTGACCCATGCGAGGACGCCTGTCGTCCCTCGCAGACGAGGGCGACGGTCCTCCAGGATTTTCCCCCAAGCTGACGTGCATGGCCGTCGGTATGGGGTTGACACGGCGGGCGGGATGGCATAGAAGACGGCAAGTGATTGTCCGCTTTGCCACATATGAAGAGGCCTCGATCTATGCCGGGATGATGCAAGCCGACGGGCATTTTGCAGCGGTTCTGGATGAGAGCATGGGCTTCATTTACGGGCCCTTGGCGATCGGCGGCTTTCGGGTGCTGGTGACGGAAGAGCCGGTGGCGGAAACGGAGGAACCGCCTGGGGATGGTCCGCTGGAGAGCGCGGTGTTGAATTTCCTGCGGCTGTTGGTGACGGCGTTGGTGGTGCTGTGTTTGGCGATCGGACTCGGGGTGTATTGCAGGTTTGGAGGTGAGTTCGCCATTCCAGGGCTGCTGGTGTTGGCGGTCCTGAGCGGGGCCTGGCTGGGAATTTGTCTGGTGCTGGGGCCCCTGATGGGGCCCTTCACCCGGGCTTTGAGGGATGAGCAATCGCCTTTCGGATGGTTGGTCAAGGCGGGCGTTGCACTGCTGTTCGTGGGGCAGTACGTCATTACGGTCGTCTTCCTGCTTTATGCACTGGGGACGGCGGTGGTCGGGTGGCTTTTCCACGGTTGAGGACACTTCGTGCTCGCCGCGGCCCGGCGAACCGGCTTTGCTCGCCGCAGGCGCGGGTGCCCGCCGGACCCGCCCCAGGAGCCTCCATGAAAATCAAATCGGCCAAATTCCATGCCAGTGCCGCGGACCTTCGCGCCTGTCCCGCATGGGCGTGGCGTGAGTTCGCGTTTGTCGGCAGAAGCAACGTCGGCAAATCCTCCCTGATCAACATGCTCTGCGGCAAGGCCAATCTGGCCAAGGTGTCGGCCGTGCCCGGCAAGACGCGCTTGCTCAATTTTTTCGTGATCAATGAGGCGTGGAGCCTGGTGGACCTGCCGGGCTACGGCTATGCGCAGGTCACGCAGTCCCGGAAGTTTGATTTCAGCGTGCTGATCAAGGATTATTTGGAACAACGGGACAATCTCGCCGGGGTGTTTGTGCTGATTGATTCGCGACTGCCGCCACAGCGGATCGACCTGGACTTCGTGGCTTGGCTGGACGGTTGCCGGGTGCCGTTCGGGCTGGTTTTCACCAAGGCGGACAAACGGGTTGCCAGCCAGGTCCAGGCCAACGTCGGGTTGTTTCTAACCGCGATTTCCTCTGGGCGGGCGGCCCCGCCGGAGGTGCTTGTCTCATCGTCCAAGACCGGCAGCGGGCGGATCGGGATTCTCAAAGCCATCGAGCGGTTAGGGCAGTTTCATGGATCGGATGCTCCGCCATGTCGCAACCTGGCCGGAGGGCAGTGAAATTCGTTCACATTTTTCTTGGCAGGTTCGCCATGGTGGGTTAATAACCCACCCCTCCGCGTTGATTGAACCTTCAAGGCGTCCGACGGGGTGCCGCGCAAGGCACCCTCACCACCAACCACAGCAAACTCCCAGCATCATGAACCGCAGCACCGCAATGCACTTGTCACTCGTGGCCCTAACCGGGCTGACCCTGTTGTCCCTCGTGCCGGCCAGCCCGGCCGCCGAACCCCCGAAAAAGATCAAGGTGCTGCTGGTCACCGGCGACGATGTCGGTGCGCATCCGTGGTATGAAGTCTCGCAGGCCATCCGCGAGACCCTGCTGGCCGCCAGCAAGTTCGACGTGAAGGTGAGCGAGGATCCGGGCATCTTCGAGTCGGCCGGCACGCTCAAGAACTACGATGTGGTGTTCCTGCACCTCTACAATGCGACGCTGCCGACGCTCACCGACGCGGCCAAGCAGAACCTGCTCGATTACGTGAAGGGCGGCAAGGGCCTCTGCATCTCCCATCTCTCCAGCGCGTCGTTCAAGGAGTGGAGCGAGTTCCGGAAACTCTGCGGCCGCTATTGGGTCATGGGCCAGTCCGGACACGGTCCACGCAGCGTGTTCAAAGCGCAGATCGCTGACCAGGAGCATCCGATCACCAAGGGCCTAACGGACTTTGAAACCGACGACGAACTCTACGGCAAGTTGCAGGGCGACGCGCCCATGCATGTGCTGGTGAGCGCGGCCTCGGACTGGAGCAAGACCGTGGAGCCCCTTGCGTTCACCCTGGAGTACGGACAGGGCCGGGTCTTTCATGAGACCTTCGGCCACGACGGCAAGGCTATCAAAACGCCCAACGTGTCGAAGCTCATCCAGCGCGGCACCGAGTGGGCGGCCACCGGCAAGGTTGAGTAGTGAGTGCATCGGCACTTCCTGCCTCAGATGAGCGCTCCGCGTCCACACACTCCGCATCCGCGCATTGAAGAGCGGCGAATCGCCGGTGCTCATCTCACAAAACACGAGCACGCCGGTTTCAATGGCCGTTTGGCGGTGCTGATCACCGGTGCGGTGAGCACCATGTGGTGTGCCTATGTGTTTGCCGCCATCGCGCTGATAAGTCTGCCTGCGGCGCTGCAAGGCGGAACCGCCACCACCATCTCATGGCTCGCCCAGACCTTCTTGCAGTTGGTTCTGCTGTCAGTGATCATGGTTGGACAAAAGGTCGCCGCGAAGGCTTCGGACAAACAAGCCTTGCAGACGTACAAAGATGCCGAAGCCCTCTTGAAAATTCAGGATGAACTCCACAAGTTGCTGAAAATCAACAACGAGTTAACCCAGGAAATTCATCGCCATACGGTCGAAAAATCCGGCCCGGGCACCCCGTGAGATCCCATCTGACTTCTGCCAGGGTTGCCGGTTTTGGTTGCCAACATCCGTGTGGCAGGCACCGAACCCGGATGTTCCGGCATCATGTTCCGTACGGAACATGTTACCGGCGGTGGCGAAGCCGTTTCGCCGCCGTCGTCAAGATGCGGATTCGTTCTTGCCAAGCTTGCTTCCCCAAGTAGTTTGCCGGGAGCAAACGTGTCGGGAGCAAGGGGTCGGCGGAAACAGCCTCCCACCAGGCGGCTTGCTTTAGGCACGTCCTGATTTGTGATAGGCCTGGATGACTTAGGTGTCCTCGAAATTTGATTATTTATCTGACACTCTGTTCGAACCGGGTAGCGGCCGGGACGGCCGTCCACCGCGCCGAGGTCCAGCCGCCATGAGCTATCGCATGGACGGCAGTGCGGACTCGGCGCTTGACGTCCGGTCCCGCCATGCTCCAGACTCGCCAACGATGAACAGCATCTATCCGGCCATCCTGCCGCACATCCTCCTGGCGATGGCGTGCATCACCCGCGTTTTCGCGGCGGACCAAACCCTCTTCGACTTCGACGACGCGAGCGACTTCGCCAGCTTGGTCAAGACCGACGCGACCGTCACTGCTGTCAAAGGCGGCACGGGCCTGGCAATGCGGATGACCACCGGGACGCAGCAGCCCTGGCCCGGCGTCACGCTGTCCGCGCCGGACGGGCACTGGGACTTGTCGTCGTTTGGCGAAGTGGCGGTGCAGGTGAAAAATGTTGGCTCCAAGCGCAGCACGCTGAATTGCCGCGTTGACAACCCGGGTGCCGATGGCACACACCATTGCGTCAACGGCTCACTCACGCTCAACCCGGGACAGCGCGACACGTTGCGGGTCACGCTGCGGCGCACGAGCGATGACAAGCTGGGCGGGAAGCTCTTCGGCCTGCGGGGCTATCCGGTTTCCGCCGGCGGCCCCGGCACCGTCAAGCCCGCCAACCTGACACGGATTCTCCTGTTTGTGAATCAGCCCAAGGAAGGCTGCACCTTCGAGGTGGACGAGGTCCGCGCCACCGGCACCCACACGCCCCCGACTGCGTGGGTCAGCGATGCCGACCCGTTCTTTCCGTTCATTGATACCTTTGGCCAATACAAGCACCGGGACTGGCCCGGCAAAACCCATTCGCTGGCGGAACTGCGGCAGCAACGGGAGACCGAGGCCAGGGAACTCGCCGCGCAGCCAGGCCCGCAGGATTGGGACCGCTATGGCGGCTGGGCCGAGGGACCCCAACTCCACACCACCGGCTTTTTCCGCACGGAGAAATTCCAGGACCAGTGGTGGCTGGTGGATCCCGACGGCCACCTGTTCTTCTCGCATGGCATCGATTGTGTTAGAATGATGGACAACACGCCCATCGCAGAGCGGGCTGGCTGGTTCGAGGATTTCCCGGGAGCCCAGCCCGGGTTCAACGAGTTTCTCGGCAGCAGCTACGCGCTCAAGGGCCATTACGCCGGACGTTCACCGCAGTGTTTCGCCTTCGCCGCCGCCAATCTGCAGCGCAAGTACGGCCCGGACTGGCAGCCAACCTATGCCACGACCATCCACCAGCGCCTGCGCAGTTGGGGCCTCAACACCATCGCCAACTGGTCCGACCCGGGCGTGTTCCTCATGCGCCGCACGCCCTACACCGACAACCTCGGCTCGCACGGTGCCCGGATGCTCGAAGGCAGCGAGGGATACTGGGGCAAGTTCCCGGATGTGTTCGATGTGGGTTTTTCTGACAACCTGCGCCGCGCGATGCAAGCCAAGCGCGGCGGTTCCGCCAACGACCCGTGGTGCATCGGCTACTTCTCCGACAACGAACTGTCCTGGGGTGACGATACTTCGCTGGCCCTCGGCACGCTCAGGTCGCCGCCGGATCAGCCTGCGAAGCTCGCCTTCGTCGCCGACCTCAAGGCGAAGTATGGCGACATTGCATCACTCAACACCGCGTGGGGCACCCGCCACAACTCATGGCAGGCGCTGCTCGCCAACCGGACCGCCCCGGACCCACGGCTGCCGCACGCAGACCTAACGGACTTCTACACCCACTCGGCCGACACCTACTTCCGCACCGTGCGTGATGCGATCAAGGCCGTGGCGCCTAACCAACTCTACCTCGGTTGCCGCTTTGCGTGGGTGAACGACTTGGCCGACCGGGCCGCCGGCAAGTATTGCGACGTCATCAGCTACAACCTCTATCAGCGCAACGTGGCCGACTTCAGGAATCCCAGCAGCGACAAGCCGCTGCTCATCGGTGAATTCCACTTTGGCGCGCTGGACCGCGGCCTGTTCCATCCCGGTCTGGTGCCCGTGGCGAACCAGGCCGCCCGCGCCCGGGCGTACACGGACTATGTGTTAGGCACGCTGCGGCATCCGCAATTCGTCGGCACGCACTGGTTCCAGTGGATGGACGAACCGACCACCGGCAGGGCTCTCGACGAGGAGAATTACCAGATCGGTTTCCTCGACGTGGCGGACACGCCCTACCGTGAAACCATTGCCGCCAGCCGCGAGGTGGGTGCCGGGCTGTACCGTCGGCGCTGAGATTTGCCGCCGTCCCCGGCGAATCACGAAAGAACAGTCTTTTTCCCTTGCGTTCCTTTGGCGGGCGACTAACCTTGGGAGTTTACGGAGTCATGGTGAGGCTGCTTGGGTAGCTGGAGCCATGCCAGCCGTCGCCTGTTCATCGCCGTCTGTACCATGTCCCCAAAATCCGCTTTCCACTGTGACATCCGCGCGAGTTTTGCGACGGCGTTCAGCACCTGGCGACGCAAGCACAACCTGCCCCTGAAGCAAGTCGCCAAGGACTTGGGCCTGTCGGTGGCCACCATCAATTCCTGGGAACTGGGCCGGCGCTTTCCCACCGGCTGCAACTTCGAGATGCTGGCGAATTATACCGGCCTGCCGCCGTGCCGGCTCTTCTGCGTGATGGCGGACCAGTGCGTGCCTGATGACTGTCTGCAGGCGCTGGGCCGACAGCCGGGCCACGCCGCCTCGCCTGCCCCGCCGGAAATGGTTGCTGCGATGGCACCAGTCCCGATGGTTTGAACGTCAACCCAGCGCCGCCCGCATCACCGCCAGCGGGGCACTCTGCGGGAACCAATGTTGAAAGGCCAGCGCTCCCTGATGAATGAGCATGGCACGCCCGTTCGCGTGGCGGCAACCCTTCGCCGCGGCCAGTTCCAACAATGGCGTGCGTGCCGACTGATAGATGCAGTCGTACACAAGCTGCCCCGCCTGCAGACACGACTCCGGCAAAATCGAAGGCTCGCCCGGGAGCAGGCCCACCGTGGAAGTGTTCACGAGCAGATCACTCGCGAGGCAGGTCTCCGCCAGCGCGGGGTCATCGAAGGACCGCGCCTGAATCTCACACCCCGGGGCCAGCGCCCGCAACCGCGACGCCAAGAGCCCCAGCTTTGCCACGGTCCGATTGACGAGCACCAAGCGTGCCACCCCCTGCATGGCACACTGCGCCGCAAGGGCCTGGCCGGCACCTCCGCCAGCTCCGAGAATGACCACTTTGAGCTTGGCAAGAGCGATCCCAAACTCATCGGCAAGCGCACTCACAAAGCCGGGACCGTCCGTATTGAAACCCCGCGTCAGCGTCGCCTCGAAGCTCACTGTATTCACCGCGCCCAGAGTCATTGCCGCAGCCTCCACCTCATCACAGGCTGCCATCACCGCCAGCTTGTGCGGCACCGTCACATTGCAGCCGATGAAGCCCAGCGCCCGCATCCGCTCACAGGCCTCCCCCACCCTGCCAGGCGCCACCTCGATGCGCACATAGCGTGCGGCGATTCCCGCCGCGTCCAATGCCGCCTGCTGCATGCCCGGCGAGGCCGAGTGCGCAATCGGGCAGCCGATCACCGCCAACCGTGCCGGCTTCGCTTCCCCCGCATCAAGAACCTCCCGCGAGACTAGATCATTCAGCGTGTAAACATCGGGCATGGTGGGGCGGGAGTTATCGGTTATCGGTTATCGGTTATCGGAGTTCAGGATGACAGCACCTTGGAAAAACTGCGGACGCGGGCGAGGCAGCGGTCGCGGCCCAAAAGGTTCAGGAGGTCGCCCAGATCGGGACCGTGGGCACGCCCGGAAAGCGCCGCTCGCAGGGGAAACATCAAGTGCCCCGGCTTGACTCCGGCGGCCCTCGCCACTTCGTTCAAGGCGGCCTTCGCGGTCTCCGCAGACCACTCGCCGATGCCTTCAAACGCCTCCGCGAGCATATCTAACAACCCGGCGGCGGCGGCGTTGGCACGAACCTTGGCCACCACCTCTGCATCCAACTCGAGCTGGTCTGTCAACAGAAACGCCACTGCTGCCGGGACTTCGCCCAGAACTCTGACCTTGTCCTTGACCGCCGCCGCCACCGCCTCGAAATTCTCCGGCAGCGGCAGTCCCGCCTGCTCGACAAAGTCCGCCGCAAGTGCCGCGAAGGCGGACACGCTCATGTTTGCCAGATGTTGCTGATTGACCCAGCGGCATTTCTCCAGGTCGAAGCGGGCGGGGGCCCGGTTGACCGCTTCCAGTGAGAAACGAGCCACCAGGTCATTGAGGGCGAAGATTTCCTCCTCGGTCTTGGACGACCAGCCGAGCAGCGCGATGAAATTAACGACCGCCTCCGGCAGGAATCCCTGCCTTGGATAGTCCCCGACCGCCGCCCCGGCATCGCGCTTGGACATCTTGGAACCATCCGGATTGAGAATGAGCGGAAGGTGCGCATACTGCGGAGCCACGCCGCCGAAGGCTTCGATCAATTGCAGATGCTTGGGCGTGTTCATCAGGTGATCCTCGCCGCGGATCACATGGGTGATCGCCATTTCCAGGTCATCCACGACGTTGACGAAGTGGAAGACATACGAACCGTCCGAGCGCCGCAGCACCATGTCCGGCGTGTTGGATTCATCGCGGTAATCGATGGTCACCATGCCACACACCAGATCCTGCATCGTCACGGGCTTGCGCTCGAAGCGGAACCGCCAGGCCCCGGCGTCCTCATAAACACGACCGAGACCGCGGAGTTTATCAAACCACGCATCGTAAATTCCCTTCCGCTCGCTTTGAAAATACGGTCCGTAGCTGCCACCTGCCGTCGGCCCCTCATCCCAATCGAGCCCCAGCCAGGACATGCCGTCGAAGATCGCCTGGCGTGCGGCTGCGGTGTTGCGGGCCTCATCGGTATCTTCCACCCGCAACACGAAGGTCCCGCCATGCCGCCGGGCGAACAACCAATTGAACAAGGCAGTCCGTGCCCCGCCGACGTGCAAATAGCCGGTGGGCGAAGGAGCGAAGCGGGTGCGAACGGTCATGCCCGCTGTGTAACGGCCAATTCCCGCAGCGTCGAGCCTCCATCGTCGATTGCCCCGAAATTCGCGAGAATCGATACTACGGCACCCATTCATACCGAATCGCCTCGATCCGACCTGCCGGAGGATGCTCGTGATTGGAGGTCATGGCTGGGATGGATGCGGATCGAATTCGGCGATGTGGGCGAGGGTTTTCCGCCGTGGTGTTTGGGCAGATCCGGCCGGGTAGCCCACGGCAATCAGTCCGGTGATGCCGCAACCCGGCGGCACTTGCAGTTCATCCGTTAGATTGGCGGCCAGCAGCGGTGCGGTCATGACGCAGGCGCCAAGCCCGAGCGCATGGGCTGCCAGTAAGATGTTCTGCATGGCCATGGCGACGCTCAGCGGTTCACCGGAAACCAATTCGGGCTGGCGCAGCCCATCCCACAGGGGTGCCGCCGCCGAGATGGGCCGCTTGTGCATGGCTACGATCAGTACCGGCGCGGCTGCAAAGAAAGTCCCGTATTGGATCAGTCCGGCCGCATGGACGGCCGCCACCTCGGGCAGGGATTTCAGCTTGCTTTCCATGCCATGCCGCACTCGTTCCGCGAGTTCCTGAATCCGGGCGCGGTCTTCGATGACGATGAATTTCCAGGGCTGGCGGTTGTGGTTGGACGGTGCCCAGCACGCCGCCTCCAACAGTCGGTGCAAATCCTCGCGGCTGACCGCGCGATCCTCGAAGCGCCGGATGGAGCGGCGCGTTTGGAGCAATTCCAGCAGTTGGTCGTAGTTGATCATAGGCCAAATCCCCCATCGACGTGAAACACCTGGCCGGTGATGTAGGAAGCCTCATCCGAGGCCAGATAACCCACCAGACCGGCCACCTCGGCGGGCTGGCCGACACGCTTCAGCAGGATGTTAGGCAGAATGCGTTCCCCGTGCCGCGCCAGCACCGCCCGCGACATTTCCGTGGCGATAACTCCGGGTGCCACGGCATTGACCAGGATGCCGCGGGGGGCGAGTTCGATGGCCAGCGCGCGGGTCAGGCCCTCCAGCCCGGCTTTGGCCGCCGCATAATTCGCCTGGCCGCGTCCGCCCCGGCTGGCCACCACCGACGAGATGTTGATGATTCGCCCCCAGCGCCCGAGCACCATGAATTTGGCGCAGGCCCGCGCCAGGTTGAATGAACCTGTTAGGCACACCGTCAATACCTGCTCCCAGGCCGGGTCGCTCATCGCCAAGGCGGGAGCTTCATCCACGATGCCGGCGTTGTTCACCAATATGTCGAGGCCGCCACAGCGTTGCTTGATCAACCCGGCGACGGCCTGGCAGCTCGCCGGATCCGTGACCTCCAACTGCACTGGAAATGCCGTGCCGCCCGCCCGCTGGATTTCCTCGACGACCGTTTGCGCTTCCTCCAGGCGCTGGTGATAGGCCACGGCCACCTGTCGGCCGCGCCGCGCCAGGTCGATGGCGATGGCGCGGCCGATGCCGCGCGAGGCCCCGCTCACCAATGCCACACGGTTAGTCGTCATATTTTCCAAAAATCAGGGTTGCGTTTTGCCCGCCGAAACCAAACGAGTTGGACAACACGACCTTGCCAGCGAACGCGCGTTTGCCCTCGGTCACGCAATCAAGGTCGCATTGCGGGTCGGGGTGTTCAAGGTTGATCGTAGGCGGCAGCCAGCCGGTGTGCAAGGTCAAAGCCGAGGCCGCCGCCTCCAGCGCCCCGCTGGCCGCGATGAGATGGCCGGTCATGGATTTGTTAGCCGTCACCGGGATGGCCTGCGTGCGCGGCCCGAGCGCTTCCTTGAGGGCGGACGTCTCCGCGATGTCGTTCTTCGGGGTGCCGGTGCCGTGAGCGTTGACGGCATCCACTTCCTCGGGCTGCAGGCCGGCGTCGGCGAGCGTGCGTTGCATGCTGCGCACCGCGCCCTTGCCGCCCGGTTCCGGGTCGGTAGCGCGGAAGGCGTCGAGCGAGGTCCCGTAGCCCAGGACTTCCGCGTAGATGCGCGCCCCGCGATGCCGTGCGTGTGGCAGCGTCTCTAACACCAGAAACGCGGCGCCTTCGCCCAGCACGGTGCCCTGCCGCGTGGCATCAAACGGGCGACACGCCTGTTGCGGATGCTCGTTTTCCGTGGATAGAATCCGCAGCAGGCTGAAGCCGCCCAAGCCCAGCGGGTTCAACACGCTGTCGGCCGCGCCGGTCACGGCCACTTCGCCCTGGCCGGCCCGCAGCCGCCGAAACGCCTCGCCGACCACCTGGGCTCCCGCCGCGCAGGCCGAGCAGTTGGTGATTTGCCCGCCGTTGAAGCCGTAATGCCCGCCCATGAGTTGTGCCAGACGATCCAGCGGCGTCTGCAACCCAACACCGTGTCGGGCGGCGAGCGACTGAATCAGGTCGCCCGCACCTGCGGCCAGGCCGGCCTGCTCCAGCGGGAACGATTCCAAGCTCACCCCCACGAAAACCCATGCCGTGCGCAACGCGTCCGCGCCTAACGCCGCATCCCGGATCGCTTGATCGGCGGCAGTCAATCCGAGCCGGATCTTGCGGTCGGTTTCATGCCCGGCCTCTGGAAACTCCCTGGCGAACCGCGCCGGATCGAGGCCTTTCGCCTCGCCGCCGATGCGCACCGTCATGGTGCTCGTATCGAAGAGGGTGACCGGGCCGATGCCCGACTTTCCGGCCAACAAGTTTTGCCAGAATTCCACCGCATCGCCGCCCACTGGCGAACAGACTCCGATGCCGGTGATGACGACGCGGTTGTTCATGGGTCAAAGATCGGAAGGCGCATGGGTTGGCATTAGCTGAGATACGTTTCGGGTCAAGGCGAAATCGGAGATGGCAACAATCGACGAGGGGCGTGAAGCCGAGGCTAACGGGCCGGAAGAAAACGGAAAGGACGAAGTGCCGAGTCATCGGCGGGCGACACCGCGATTGGCTGCCGCTGCAGGGAGCGGCTTGAAGAGAGGTGGAAAGTGTCATGATGCGGAGCCCCAGACACGCCGGTCCGCTCGACAAGTGCCGCCGGTAGCTGCCGCGTCTCGCGGCAGGCTGTGCCAGCGGCGTCTCGCCGCCAGAATGCCGCCTCTGGTGCCCAGGCCGCGACCTCTTTCCGCCAGGTCCGGCGGTGCCCGCCCGCCGCGCTTTTCCGGGCCATCACTCGCCATGCCACTCCACCGCCGCCCCGCGCCTCACCGCCCCCCCCATCAGCCAAGCCAGCCCGTCTCACCCTCCCGTGCCCCATCGCTGCCGCTGGCCCCGGCGAGCGACTGCCCCAAGCGCCCACCCCGCCCAAATCCGCTCGCCAGCAGCGGCAACGAAGGGTTCTCGAATACCTTTCAGTCCCATGGTCCAATATTGCCACACAGCCCGAACGCGAGCCCGACAAGGAGAGCGTGGTCGTCGTGATGATGAGCACCCGGCTGCGGCCCTACGCCTGGCACCGGGTCAGCCTCGGGACGGTGAGCGAATGCACCGCCCAGCCACGCACAGTTCCTGATCCCGGCGGAAAATGAGTTGGCACTTGCTGGCGTTTCAGACGAATTCGTGAATCATCCGCGCATGGGTTTGCGGGTGGCAGCGATGCCGATGCGGGATCATGTCTTGCTCTTACTTGATCATTGAATGTTGAAATCTTCGGCGTGAAGAATGGTGTAGCCGCAGCTCTCCCGGTGTGAGCCACAGCGGTGTGGCGGGCGGCGCCCTTCCCACCGCACTCCAGACTTTGGCTCGCGCATGAACAGGTGCAAGTATGGAGTGCGGTGGGAAGCGAAGCGCCACACTGCGGTGGCTAAGTCCCGGCGCTTGCTGCGGCCGGACCATCGTCCGGTCCGTCATCAAGTATAAGAATGAACGCGGCTGCGACAATTCTTTGTCTTACTTGATCATTGAATGTTGGAAGTTGAATGTTGGATGTTGAAATCTTCGGCGTGAAGAATGGTGTAGCCGCAGCTCTCCCGGTTGAGCCACACTGCGGTGGCTAAGTCCCGGCGCTTGCTGCGGCCGGACCATCGTCCGGTCCGTCGCCGGGGTCCCGGTTCTCGGAGGCGTGCCCGCCGCGCAACGCCTTGCGCAACGTCGATTCATTCACGCCCGCCTGGCGGGCCGCTGCCGCAACCGAGCCCCCAGCATTGAGGTGCCGGGCGCATGGCACGGCTTGTTCCGCCGTCATGACCGCCGCGCCGCGCGTGGCCTGTGGCAGGTAACTGGATACCAAAGCCGAGTGCATCACCTTCGGCGTCGAACTCGAAACCACCATCCCCGCCACGTCCGCCGTCAACGTCGGTTCCTACCATGGCGGTGCCCCCGTGCTCGTCGGAATCGAACTCACAACCAGCCGGTCGCTCGCCGCGCCCACCTTCGACGGCAACTATTGGAAGGCCGAGCGCGACGGGTCCCTCCGCATCAAGCCGGGCCGCACGGCCTGCGAGTTCGTCTCTCCCATCCTCAAGGGGACCGCGGGTGTCGGGCACCTGATTCAATTCGTCGAGTGGGCCAACGCCATCGGGGCGAACGTGAACGCCTCGTGCGGCTGCCATATCACCGTGGGCGTCGAGTCGATCATCGGCACCACCGACCCGCAGGCGGTGAGCGAGTATGCCCGCAAGCTCGCCCACATCGCCCGGTGGCACACCATGAGCCTCTATGGCCAGACGGGCACCGGACGGCACCTGAACCACTACAGCCATGTGCTGGAGGATGACGTGGGGGCGCTGGTCAAGCGGATGGAGCGCGTGACCAACCCCATCCGCAAAGCCGACGCGGCCCACCGCTGCGGACGGGGCATGATCAATTTCCGCAAGCACCTCTCCCACGGCGTCATCGAATTGCCGACGCGTGCCCGCGTCGCCCTGCGGGCAGCCTATGGCTGGCTATCTCGCTCCGCTCGGTTGCCGACGCGTGCCCGCGTCGCCCTGCGGGCAGCCTATGGCTGGCTATCTCGCTCCGCTCGGTTGCCGACGCGTCAGTCTTCGGGCCGTGGTCTATCAAAGTGGTGAATGAGTTGGACCGCTGCTCCAAGGATGCCCAGGACATGCTCCTCACCTACCTCGACCGCATGAGGCCGGAACACGCGTTCCTCGGCACCACGAACCTCGACCTGACCAGTCTAACGAAACGGTTCCAGACCCGCTTCCAATCGGTCCGCCTCCAGCCACCGGAAAACGAGGCTCTCGCAGCATTCCTCGCCCGGCGCTGGGGCACTC
>JAPLUI010000124.1 GCA_026397725.1 Verrucomicrobiota bacterium
CAAGGGGGAAGGTGTCACTTTTCACTTCACAGGCAAATCCTATTCGACAGGCCGCTCCATCGCCCGCAAACCCTTGCAATCAAACCATCCGAGCCTATTCCCGGCACTCACTCGCTATCCCTCGAGATCAAGAGTCCTGATGCAGGTGTCGTGACGCTCACTGCCGCCACCCGAATCAATTCCGACTTGGGAACCTTGACTCTCCCAAGTACCGCGACGATCTCCGGTTCGTATCCCCTCACTGTCGGCGGGGACTCGAATACCAAGATTGCAAGCGTGATAGGCACAGGTTCGGGCACTTTGACGAAGGACGGCGCAGCAGGCGTTCTGACGTTGACCGGGTCTAACACTTACACCGGTGGCACCACCATCACGGCTGGCACCTTGCAACTCGGCGACGGTGGCACCACCGGTAAGCTCTCGACTAGCAGCACAATCATCAATGACGGCATTCTGAAACTGGATCGGTCGAATGGCATTGTTCAAGGAACCGATTTCAAGGGTGGCATCTCCGGCACTGGCAGTGTCACGATTACCGGCGGCACTGGCGGAACCGGAATCACCACCTTGGACGGTGGGAACACCTATCAGGGTGGCACCACGGTCAGCGGCGGCACGCTGAACCTGACGCACACCACCGGTGGCAGTGCCACCGGCACTGGCTTGGTCACCATCGCGAGCGAAGCTACCTTGACAGGGACCGGAGTCATTGGTGGTTCTCTAACCGTTGATGGGACACACAGCCCTGGCAATAGCCCGGGGGTGACGTCGGTGGGGGGTGATGTGACCTACAACTCCACTTCCATCTTCAACTGGGAACTGACTGCCAACACCACCACCCAAGGGACGGACCCAGCGTTCACCTATGACCAGGTGCTCATGACGGGAACCAACAAAACGCTGACCATCGACCCGAATGCGAAAATCCGCCTCATCTTCAATCTGGGTACTGTGGACTTTGCGAATACGGGCTTCTGGAACACCACCCAGACGTGGAATATCATCAGCGGATATACCAGTTTTTCCGGCAACTTCATCATTGATTCCATTGGCCTTGACTCGGTTGGCCTTGGCCAAGATTCCGCCAACTACCCGATCGGCTATCCGGCCGGCGTGTTTTCCATGAGTGGCGGCACGCTGACTTGGTCTGCCGTCCCCGAACCTACCGGAGTGCTGGCGGGACTGCTGCTGGGTGCCGGGTTGTTGCGGCGGCGGCGGTAAGCCTGAACGGCAGGCCGGCGTCACAACATCCCGAGTGTTTGGTTGGTGGGGACGAAGTTGACACGCTGAAATGCTGAAAGGCAGGAGACGTTTCTCCTATCGCCCTTTCGGGAGACTGGCAGATGAATGCGTGTTTATGGTTGGATTGATGGCGAGAAGCCCTCCACGGCTAGATTGGTTATTCCCGCCATTGTGCCAAGTTGCCAATCCTGGTGCGAACACGCACCGCGATGAGCCACGAATGGGTTGCAAAGCGGCTCGAAATGGGGCATGATCGGTTCGCGATGCGCCTGATCACGGCACGGGGGGATCGCCGCGAAGCCCGGAAATACCTGCGAGAACCCGAACCCATGTTACCCTTCGGGTGGCAACCGCCCCATCGACTGAATCCATTCACCCATGAGCAGAACACTAGTAAAATGGACAAAGAAGCTGCTGGCCAGACTTGGCCGGGAGCCCGATGCCGACATCGCTAGGAGCATGGGTGTTTGCCCGGCGACCGTCGGTCAAGCGAAACAAACTTGGCATCCCCAAGTTCTCAGCAGCGGAATGGACGCCTGATATGCGCGCTCGGCTCGGTAATGAACCCGATGTTGATCTAGCCAGGAGCATGGGGGTAGCCCCGGCGACCGTCGGTGCGATGCGGCGCGAGCTTGGGATTTCGAAATTCTCGCCGGATCGGTGGACGCCCAAACTGCTGGCTAGGCTCGGCAAGGAGCCCGACAGCAGCCTCGCCCGAAGCATGGGGGTGGGTCAGTCAACGGTGTGGGCAAAGCGAACTGAACTCAGCATCCAGTTTTTCGCGTTCCCGTGGACGTCCGAGGCGCTCGCCCGCCTCGGCAAGGAGTCTGATGGCAGCGTCGCCGCAAGCATTGGAGTGAGCAAGCAAGCCGTTAACGCGAAGCGGCACAGCCTGGGAATCCCGATCTTTTCGCCCGTGAAGTGGACGCCCAAGCGCCTTGCCAGGCTCGGCAAAGAGCCTGACGGGGCGATTGCGAAATCGCTGGGAATCGACCGCGGGTTCGTGACCGCGAAGCGCAACGATCTCCGTATCCCGAGTTTCTCGTCGGTGACATGGACGCCCGAACTGCTGGCAAGGCTTGGCCGGGAGCCTGATGCATGGATCGCCAGGAGTGTCGGCTCGGGCAAGAGGACCGTCAGCGCAAAGCGGAAAGGTCTGGCCATTGCCAAATTCGAGTCCGTGAAATGGACACCGAAGCTGCTGGCCAGGCTTGGTAGGGAGTCTGACGCCAGCGTGGCCAAGCGCATGGGAGTGAGCCCGCCGACGGTGAGCACCAAGCGGCGTGGGCTTGGGATAGCGAGATTCGAGCCGGGTGAATGAACGTCGATGCCTTGCGGCCCGCCGGTTTTCCGGTAGGAATTTCTTGACCGCGCCCGAGAAATGTGGGGTCATTGACGCACCATGAGACGAAACCACACCTCGGCAACCGGAATCGGCTTGGTTCTGGCCAGTTCCCTTGCCCCATCCGCGTATTGTGCCGAAGAACCGGCGGTCATGTTTCACGCCAACCCGGCGCGAACCGGCGTCTATCCCGAGGGTGGGCCTGCCAATCCGGGCACGCTGCTCTGGAAGTTCAAGACGGCGAAGCAATTTGAAGCTTCCCCGGCCGTTGCCGGCGGCATGGTCTATTTCGGGAGCAATGATGGCATTTTCCACGCGGTGGACCTCAAGGACGGAGTCGAGAAGTGGAAAATCGAGACCGGGAGGAATCTGGAGTCATCCCCCGCCATTCAAGACGGCGTCGTCTATTTCGGCTGTCACGATCAATTTCTCCACGCAGTGGATGCCAAGCATGGTGATTTCATTTATGAAGATTGAGCGCTTATGGTTGTAGGGAAAAGCACTTTGGGCTAGACAAATCGGTCGGTTTCGGATGAATTACGTGTGGCATGAACCCAATCATCGAATCCGTGTTTGCCGAGGACCCGTCCGCCGTGGTGCTCGGGGAGTTGAAAGTATCCACCGTGAGCGGCGAGGAACTGCCGCGTGCCGCCAACCTGCTGGAGCAGGAGCACTACCTGGGGG
>JAPLUI010000417.1 GCA_026397725.1 Verrucomicrobiota bacterium
ACGCTCTCCTTGTCGGGCTCGTGTTCGGGCTGTCTGGCAATCACATCGCCCCAGAACCGGTGCAGCGCCTCGGGGGTGTCGGTGTTGTAAGCGCAGGGGTCCTCCCTAACGAGAGCGGTTCTATTCGCCGCGCCGCAAGGTGGTGTTAGGCAGGGGGCAGAGTTGCTCGGTGTTCTACTGGTCCAACCTCAACATCAAGGACACGCTGGCCCGGCTTCGCCGCAACCAGGACCGCGACAACGGCCCGGTGTGGGAGGTGCCCGACGACATCGACGAGGAATATCTCGCCCAGATGGAAAGCGAGCACCGGATCAAGAAGAACGGGCGCTGGCTGTGGGAACAGATCGGCTCGCGGCCGAATCACCTTTGGGACGCGGAGTGTTTCCAGGTCGTCGCAGCCACGATGCTCAAGATCATCGGGTGCGAGGCGGCGTGTGATGGCTTGACAGCCGTACCGGAATCCATAGCATCGGGCTCGTGACAAGAATCCTCATCGCGTTTTGCCTTTTCCTCCTTCCGCTGGGAGCGATGCAGATATTCGTCAAAACCATAACCGGCAAGACGATCACCCTCGAAGTGGAGCCGTCGGACTCCATCGAGAATGTCAAAGCCAAGATCGAGGACAAGGAGGGCATTCCGCCAGGGCGGCAACGACTGACCTTCGCGGGCAGGGTTCTGGAGGACGGACGGACACTTGCGGATTACAACATCCAGAAAGAATCCACACTCCAACTCGTCCTTCTGCCCGCCTCCTCCGACCTCGGCCTGAGGATGGCAAGCCCTCCGGACGTCAACGGGACCGCAGTGCTCTCGGTGCGGGCGAACAGTCCGGCAACAGGCAGGATCGAGTATTCCCCGAACCTCGCCGTGGGATCTTGGACCACGGTGGCCGCGGATGTCGCACTTGGGCCGGACTGGACCAAGGTGAATGTCACCGTTCCGGTCTCGGGCTGCGGGTTCTTCCGCTTGATGGTGCCTTGATCAGCTCCGGGAAGTTGACACCCCGGACGGGGAACCATGAAAACTGCCATCTTCTTCGCCGCGCTGTTCCTGCTGCTGTCCGCCTGCACCACGCCGCCTCAGATCAACGGCCGATTCATCAGCAAGGCCGGTCAAATCAGAGTCCACCCGGACGGGCGTTTTGAAATCATCATCGAACCCGGCACCTCCAAGTAGGCCATGACCATTGATCCTCGCTCCGCAGCGAACATTGCCACACTCAGGAAAGACGCGCAGCAAAAAGCCCGCGAGTGGCTGGTCAAATGCCTGGAGGCTGGCATCAACGTGAAGATCATCACCGGCACCCGCACCTGGCAGGAGCAGGCGGCGTTGTATGCCAAGGGTCGCACGACGGCTGGGCCGAAAGTCACCAACGCCCCGGCCGGATACTCGTGGCACAACTTCGGCGTGGGATGGGATTTCGTCGTCTTCGACGCCAAGGGCCAGCCGCAATGGGAAAGCCCCCTCATGGAAAAATGCGGCAGGATCGCCGAGTCGTTAGACCTTGAATGGGGCGGTCACTGGACGGGCTTCCAGGACACGCCGCACATCCAGCTCAAAACCGGCTGCACGCTGGCCCAAGCACGCCAGCGCGTGAAGGCCGGCAAGTGGTGGTCGTGATCCGTTGACACCCGCGACAGTGCATGGCCCGAGGACTCTTCATTACCGGATTTACTGTTGCCGAGGTGCTCGCCATCCAACGCCGTGCCAAGGAATTGTTACTGGAGGGCAAGACGATCATGAACTGGAACGACGCCGACACGTCGGTCTCCAAGCAGTTCACCATGTCCGTCGCGGAAGTCCTGGAGGAATGCGGCCACGCGTTGCGCATCCTCGATCCGAGCACCTGCGGCGGGATTCCGCGCTCGGCATGATCCCGTTCGAGTTCGCGGCGGATTCCAGCAAGATCGGCGGCGCGGGTGTCAGGCTCATCGTTGCCAAGGCCGACCGGCGGTTCTCGTTCCGCCAGATGATTCTGGAACGCCGCTTCATCCGCCCGGTGTGGGCCTACGTCATCTGCGATGTGATCAACCGCGGCCTGCTGCCGCCCATCGCGGGTTGGTGGAAGATCAGTTCAGTGGCTCCGAGGCGTGTGACTGTCGATGCGGGCCGCGAAGCCCAACAGAACCGCGCCGACGTGGAGATGGGGTTGAAAACGCTCAGCGACCACTTCCAGGAGTTGGGGGCGGATTTCGGCGAGGAAATCGAGCGCCGCGCCAGCGATGCCAAGCTGATTCTTGAAACGGCTGCCAAGTATGGGGTGCCGGTGGACATGCTGTGGAAGCCGTTCGGTGGGTCGAATGTTCCCCCGCCCGGCCTCGTGAAAGCATCCGACACCGCCGGAAAATAAAATGGGAAGAGTGAAAATGTCATTGACCAAGGACGGTGGCATGTTTCCCTTCAGCGTGCCGATTGAGGCACCAACCGACCCCACCTTGTGAAACACCACTCCCTCAACCACGTCGGGCTGACCGTCCTGGCCACAATCACCCTCGCCACTCCGGCTTTCGCCGTGGTCAGCATGAGCTGGACGACTATCGGTGACGTCAACAATTTGGCGGATCCGAGCACCGGCTACGGCGCGGTGGATCACGCCTACAACATCGGCACCTACGAGGTGACCAACGCGCAATACGTGGAATTCCTCAACGCCAAGGGCAGTTCCAACAGCGCGGGGATTTACACCGTGACTATGGGAGCCACGGGTACCTACGGCGGCTATATCACCCAAAACGGCAGCAGCGGCAGTTTCAGTTACAGTGTGGGTAGCACCTATGCAAACATGCCGGTGGTCGGCGTAACGTGGTTTAACGCTGCCCGCTTCTGCAACTGGCTGAGCAACGGCCAGGGCGACGGCAGCATGGAGACCGGAGCCTACACGCTCAATAATGCAATGAGCGGGGTGATTCTTGCGAACGCTGGGGCGCAGATTTACATCCCCAGCGAGGACGAGTGGTACAAGGCCGCGTACTACAACTGCGTCACCTCAACCTACTCGCGCTATCCTAACGGCCAAGATACAGTCACCTTGGCGGATGCGAACTATTGGCCAGATGACGCTGTTAGTCCAGAGGGCCTCGGCCTTGCCGATGTTGGCTATGGCACGGCGAGTTCATACGGCACCTATGGCCAGGGCGGCAACGCTTGGGAGTGGGACGACGCCGTCCTTGGCTCGTCGCGCGGATTGCGCGGGGGCTCCTGGGGCGATTATGCCGCCTACATGACCTCCTCGATCGGTGGCAACGCTGACCCCTCGGACGAGTACAACGGTGTGAGTTTCCGTGTTGTCAGTATACCTGAACCAAGTTGTGTGGTCCTGACGATACTCGCCAGCGGAGTGTTGGTGATCTACCGGAAACGCTGATCCTTCTTTCAGTTCCTTATTGGCACTCGTATCGGCTCCGGCTTTTCCGTCCCGCTCTGCGTTGACACCGCCGCCGGTGCGTGAATCCGGTCTTTCTTCAAAACAGCGCGTGGTTGATCCAGCCCGAAGCGCTCCATGCGGTGGCGGCGGCGGTCAGTCTGTTCCGTGAACGCGGCGGCACGTTGCCACAGTCGGCCCCGTCCAATCCCTTGCTCAGCGTTGAGGATGGCATTGGCACCGTGTCCATCGACGGCCCGATCCTCCGCAAGCCGGATGTGTTTGACCGCGTGCTGTTAGATGCCTCCAGTTCCGAGGAAATCGGCGCCGCTCTGCGCGAGGCCGGTGGGCGCGACGACATCAAGGCGGTGTTCCTCGACATCGACTCACCCGGCGGCACTGTGGCCGGCACACCGGAACTGGCCGCAACCGTCGCATCCATCAACGAACGCAAACCGGTCTATGCGTTCTCATCCGGCCTGATGGCATCGGCGGCCTACTGGATCGCATCCCAAGCCCGCGCCATCTATGCCACGCCATCCGCACAAGTTGGATCTATCGGCGTGGTGCAAGCCGTGATCGACGACACCGCCGCGCTCGATGCCGAGGGGATCAAGGTGGAAGTCTTCTCCGTCGGCAAATACAAGGCGATGGGCGCACCCGGCACGCCCCTAACCGACGACCAGCGCGAACTCATCCGTTCCAACATAGCGGAGATCGCGCAGGAGTTTCATGCCGCCGTGCTGGCGCGGGGCAGCTCGATTCCCGCCGAGGCGATGGAAGGCCAGACCTTCAGCGGGCGGCAGGCCCAGCGCTTCAATCTGGCGGGCACGGTTCCCGACCGCGCCGAGGCCATGCGCCGCCTGCGGGTTTATCACGCGGCGGTTGACACGCAATCCCGTGCGATGAACAACGCTCCCGAAGACTTGCTAGCCGAAGCCCGCACCCAGGTCGCCGACCTCCAGCGGAATTACAAAGCCCAGGCCGACCTGTTGGCCGAAGCCTCCACCAACCTTGATTCGCTGCGCGGCGAAGTCGGATTGCTCACCGCCGAAATCGAAACGCTCAAGTCAGAGCGCGACACGGCGACCACCAATTCAACCACGCTGCAAACCCGTGTTGCCGAACTCCAGGCGTCGCAGGCTGATTTCGACACCCGTGTCCAGGCCGAGGTTGCCCGCGTCGTGGCCTCCACCGGCACCACGCTGCCGGCCCGTGTCACCCCAGCCGGTGATGCCACCCAGGCCGCCGAACTCCACGCGCGGTTTGCCGCCATCACCGACCCCACCGCCCAGACCCTCTTCTGGCGCAAGCTCACCCCCGAACAACAGGCCCTCATTCTCAAACACCAAGCCTAACACACCGTCATGTCCAACACCCTAACTGAGATCCAACCAATCACCACCATGCTTCCATTCAGCCAAACCGGCAATGCCGGATCCACCCTGAGCCACGTCGTCATTCCCGCCGGCGGGCGTGACCGTGTGCGCGTCCAGTATGCGAACGCCACCTCCGACAAGGCGGCTTCGCTGCTAACATTCAAGTCCGAGTCGAAATCAACGACTGTCACCGCCACGAGCGCGGCAACCCAGACCGTGATCAACGCGCCACCCTATTCACAGTTCCTGATCCCGGCGGAAAATGAGTTGGCACTTGTTGGCGGTGCAGACGAATTCGTGAATCATCCGCGCATGGGTTTTCGGGTGGCAGCAGTGCCGATGCGGTGTCATCTCTTGCTCTTACTTGATCATTGAATGTTGGAAGTTGAATGTTGAATGTTGAAATCTTCGGAATAAGGAATGGTGTAGCTGCAGCTCTCCCGGTTTAGCCACAGCGGTGTGGCTAAGTCCCGGCGCACGCTGCGGCCCAAACATCTTCCGGGTCGGCACCAGGATTCGGCGTTCCTGTTCTCAGCATCAGAACCCGGTGGGCGGGTGTGGCACCGGGAGTAACGTGGGCGCGATAAGGAGCCACCACATTCTTGTGGTGGTAGCGGAAGGGCGGCCCATGAGTGCGTGCCGAAGGCTCTGTTCATGGACGTTCCTTC
>JAPLUI010000089.1 GCA_026397725.1 Verrucomicrobiota bacterium
AGAGGATAGTGGATAGTGGATAGTGGATAGTGGATAGTGGATGGCGGATAGCGGATGGCGGATGGCGGATTGTGGATGGCAGATGAAGAGTGCGCTCTTTCATCCACGATCTTTGATCCTCGATCCGTATCCCAAGACGTGGCGGCTGCCGGCATCTCCAGGACGGAGTGGTTTCGGCCGGTGCCGACGTTCATGACGGCCGCGCCGGGGCCCCGCCAGCGGAGGGCCAGTTCGACCGCCCGGGCCATGTCGGCAACGTGGGTGAGGTCGCGGCGCTGGCTGCCGTTGCGGTTGATGATGACCGGCTGGCCCGCCCCGATTCGGCGGCGGGTAGGGTCGGACGGCCTCGGCCGACCCAGGCTGCCCCTGAGGGTGAGATGTCATTGGCTGGTCATGCACAGTGCCATCGCGCCGCCCATCCGGGCGGACCAGTGGGCGCGCCGAGGCCGTCACGCCCTGCCGCGGCTTATCCTGCGGCGGGTAGGGTCGGACGGCCTCGGCCGACCCAGGCTGCGCTTGTTTAACGCCGTGCTTAACGCCGCCGCCATCGAACGTCTCCACGACCTGAACGTCGGAACCACTCCGGTTCAGGAAGGCACGCCGCACGAGAAGCCGCACAAACCGCTGCTGCTCATGGCCGCCTTCGATCCCAACGACCACCCCACTAACGGCCTGCCCTCTGCAAGAACCACCATTGGGCCATGGACCGCTTCCTGATTGCTCCCGCTCCCGACCACCACTGGTACGTTTCTCACGTTCTCGACTCGAGACGCTCGGGTGGGGAGGCGGAATTGCTCTCCCTCGCTGGAAAATCCCCCCTCCTTCCTCAAGATCAGGCTTTCCATCCGACCCCGGATGGGCTAGAATGGCGTTTCTCTCAGTTGGTGGCATAAACTCTCACAAAATGCGTGTCGGCACTCACCCAATCCAAGCTCGAATCCCATCGCTGGAAGTCCGCGAACATCCTGATCGAGCACCTCTCCCGATCTTGGGTGCCACGCCCATGCCCAACCATGAAAAACCATCAAATAGTTAGAAGCTGGCTGGCCGCGGCGGTCGGTCTTGCCCTTGCCGCAACATCCCAGGCTGCGGACGAAAAGTTCATCAGCGCCAGAGCGGATTCGGAAAATCTGCCCGTGGTTGACATCTCGCGACTTGCCCGGCACCACGTGATCGTGGCCGCCGGCACGGAGCAGCTTTACCAAGGCCATCCCACGACCCTGTTGATGCCGGATGGCAAAACGATGTTCTGCGTCTGGACGCTGGGGCACGGCGGACCGTGCGGTCCCATGGCCCGCAGCGACGACGCCGGACTCACCTGGCAACGCCTGGACGACGCGTTGCCGCCGGGTTTCAAAACGCACCGGAATTGTCCGAGCATCTATCGAATGGTCGATCCCCAAAACAAGGAGCGGCTGTGGGTCTTCTCGGCGCAGCCCCGCATGCCCCGCATTGTCAGCGAAGACGCGGGCAAGACGTGGCAGGAGATGGCACCGCTGGGCTTTGAGTGCGTCATGACGTTCAGCTCTGTCGTGCGCCTCAAGGACGGCAGCTACCTCGGTCTCTATCATCGGCAGGGGGGGCCCGCGCTGCAGGTGCTGCAGACGCAAACCACCGACGGCAGGCTGTCCTGGTGCGAACCCCGCGTGGTCGCCGAGGTCAAGGACAAGGCCCCGTGCGAACCGTTCGCCTTCCGCTCGCCCGACGGTAAAGAACTATGCTGCCTGATGCGGGAGAACACGCACCAGGGCCGCAGCCTGGTGATGTTCAGCACGGACGAAGGCCAAGCCTGGAGCACATCGCGAGACACGCCCTGGGGTCTAACAGGCGACCGCCACATGGGCGTGTACGCGCCCGACGGACGTCTGTTGATCGCTTTCCGCGACAAGGCCCAAGGCGGTTCGACCATGGACCACTTCGTCGCCTGGGTCGGCACGTATGACGACATCCGCAACTGCCGGCCCGGCCAATACCGGATCAAGCTGCTCGATTGAGCCGGAACTGAAGAAAATGTTAGGTGACTAGGGGCTGCCGTGCGGCGATACCGGCGACATGGATAACTAATAACAAATCCACGAAGGATGGCATTGGCGACGATGAGAGTTTGTTAGGCGAGTATGCGTGGTTCGTTGCGAACTCGGAATTCAAGACGCATCCTGTTGGCGGGAAGCAGCCAAACGCCTGGGGGCTTTACGACATGCATGGGAACGTATGGGAATGGTGTCAGGATTGGCAACGTCCCTATACGGCGGAAAAGGTGACAGACCCGAGTGGTCCTGCAACGGCTGTTCCAGCGTCTTTCGCGGCGGTTGCATGGCCAATCAGGTGGAGGGCCTGGTGTCCATAATTCGTGAATCCGAAGCGCCCGGGACGAAGAATATGGCCATCGGCCTGCGGGTCTCCCGGATTCGGACAGACCAGTGAGTGAACGAGGGATACCAGAATGGAATGAAGCGATCATGAAGCATCTCGGAGCACTTGTTTTGGCAGCCCTGCTGGCACCACTGCCGCTGCTGCATGCGGTGACGGTGGAGGATCTGCGCCGTGAATACCGGGAGAACCCGCTGGGCATGGATGTGGTGATCCAGTATTGCACCTATGATGTCACGACCTTGCTCAAGCAGGGTTCGAATGCGCTCGGCATGATGCTGGGCAACGGCTGGTTCAGTGCTTCCAACATCTTGTCATGAAAGATGCGGGGAGGATGGGCGGATCGGCAGCAGGCGCTGCTGCAGATGATGGTCACTTATGAGGACGGAACTGAAAAACAGTTCCTAACCGACGAAACCTGGAAGACGGCCGGCGGCGCGATCATCTCCAATCAGAAGAATGCCGGGGAGGTGTATGACGCCAGACGGGAAAACCACAATGGAATGGGGTGGGCTATGACGACAGCCAGTGGAGCCATGCCTCGGTCATGTCGCCAAGCAAGGGCCGCTTGACGTGCCGGAGCATCCCGCCCGTGAAAGCATGCACAGGGTCTATGCCGACACGATCTACAGCCACGACGCCGACACGCTGTGGGTGAATCTCTTCATTCCCTCGGAACTCAAGTGGCAGGCGATGGGCGTGACCATCCGCCAGGAAACCGGGCTTCCGTTAAACAACATCTGTGGGACAAGCGGAGCGGAAAGAAAATCCTGAACGGCACCCGTGTCGAATGACCCCGTTCAATCCGCGTGCCAATGGAGCGGATTTCCGCCTAACGGTGCGCCTAACGGTGCGCCTAACGGTGCGCCTAACCAACGCGGATGGTGCATGAGACGGTCGGCCATATTGCCATACCTTGTGCGGCCGGCACGTGTTCCTACGCGGCACCAAACGCAAAATTCGGAGCATGGCGAAAGCCCTCCCGACCCCGGATTGGTGATGCCTCCCCAAATGCTGCCGCGCTCAGCCCTTGAAGCTGGCGTTCGGTTGATTAGCAACACGAGTCTTCGGAACAACAACACTCGCCTTTGCGCCCGAGCGCGCGGTTGATCAAGCCTGTGACGCAACCGACGCCGGCATTGACAGAGACGGCGTCCACCGGGCAATTGCGCGCGCACGCGCCGCATTCCATGCAGGCGTCGCGATCAACGATGACGGCCCGGCGATTGTGAATACTGAACACGGCATGGGGGCAGACCTCGACGCATCGGCCGCAGCCAATGCACACTGCTTCATTCAATTGCAGGGTAACGACGTTTTCCAGATAGCGCATATTCGAAATTCGGATAGAGAACAGTGTGTTGGTCACAGCCACCAGTTGGTTGACCACAGAACAAGCCCCAGAGTGCCTGCGGCAATCTGTGCGGGGATGGCTTTCATCTCTTGCTTCACGCCCGATTGCGAAGTGAAAGTCGCGCACCCGGTGAAGTTCATCAGCAGGAAGGAGACACCGGCACCCAGCCACAGCGCACCGCCCAACGCGGGCAGGAGTCCCTGGACAACGCCAGCCAAGGCCAAGCCTGCCGCCAGCGCCGCGCCGAGGAATGCACCTTTCAACCAAAAAGCGCGGCCGGGAAGCCAGGGCAGGAGAACGGGGCCGAGCAGGCAGCCTGCGAGCCAGCATGCACCTCCGCATACTACACCGCGCAAGCCGTGGTTGCACATGCCTCGATTCCAACCGAGCAATACAACGGGTGCGAAGCCCAGCGCCAGAATCAGAATCAACGCAGGGCGGAACTGCTGACGCAGTTCAACCGGCGTCAGGACCAACCGCTCCCCTAGCGGAAATGTTACGCGCCGCATTTGCGGCGTTGCCTTCTGGCCGTTGTCGAGGAATTCCGGAATGTCCTTGGCACGCACCGGGCCATAGACGACGTGAAAGCGGGTCTGACTCATTACTTTATGCGCAGCCACTCCCGGCGCGCCGAGTTGCGGAAGAATCAACCTGCGGTGAGTCACAATTTCCGCCAGCCGAGTTGTTTCGATCCGCTTTGCCAGTTCCGCCGTGCCAAAACTCCCCTTGCCAGCAGCGCACCAGACATTGATGTTGGCAGTGTCGAGAACCAAAATCCACAGATCGCGACCGCGCAGTTCACGCCGCAGCACGTCAACCGTCAGCTTGTAGTTGGCCGTCACCAGCACCGGCGACTCGGGCGTGGGGCTGCCCATGGCATACAGCCCCGGCTCCATGCCGTAGGACATGCGACCGAAGCCGAGACGCACCCGAATCATGCCCAGAATGTCAGACAGACCCCAGTCGGGCGAGAGTGTGCGAATGCATGGCGATGAATTACAGCAATTCGCGCTTTGCTTACAGCAGCATTTGTCGGAGTCCATGACGGTTTGGGTATCAGGGTGCCGTATAGATCATCCAGATGCCACCCAACACAACCAGCACGCCGCAGGATGCCTTGACCCATGCCAAGCCTTTGGACTGCTCGTTCCAGTTGAGGAACCGCTGCACAAGTTCGGTGGAGGTGCCGGCCAACACGATCACCGCGCAGTGGCCGACGCCATAGGCCAACAGCAAGGACGCACCATACAACGGCGCTGTCTGAGCCAGCTTGAAAGTAACCCCCAGCATCGGTGCCATATAGGCAAACGTGCATGGCCCCAAGGCAACGCCAAACACCAACCCGAGAATCAAGGCGGCGAGCATCCCCTTGCGCTTCATGCCCACTTGACCCGGCCCGGAGAAGGGCAGCGGGATCACGCCTAGCAAATGTAAGCCCACCACGAAGAAAATCAACGCCACGAAATAATTCCCGTAGCGGCCGACGTCGCCCAACATGCGACCCGCTCCCGCCGTGATTGCGCCTATCGCCGCGATGGTGATGAGGATGCCCACGGCGAACAAGGTCGAGGTCAAGAACGCACGCCGCGTGGTGACTGGACCCTGCTCACTGATGAAGCCAACGATGAGCGGGATGCTCGCCAGATGGCACGGGCTGAGCACAATGCTCAGAATGCCCCAGATGAAGGCCGCGGCAAGGGCGATTAGTGGCGCGCCTTCGACCGCGTGACTGAGGTTGGTGAAAAGTTCTTCCATGGTTCGATGTTAGTTGCACTCGCCGAGCTTGCAGGCTTTGGAAATCTGCTCCGGGCTGAGCTTCATCTTGTCGGACAATGCCTGGGCGATGGTGATTTGTCGCCCTGTCATCGCCGGACGTGCGTCCAGCCATTTTTGCAGATTGGTTTCATTGATGAAGAAGCCCTGCTTGAAGCAACCGGCAGAAACCCACTTGCCATCGAGACCCTTCTTTTGGCCGAACCATGCGATGGCCGTTGCCGGTTCTAACGAGGCAATCTGTCCATCCAGGGTTTTCACCCGGATACTCTCTCCTGTTAAACCGTCCTTGGCTTCCACTTCGATGTCCTGCTTGAGCCGCGCCGCAACGCCCAGCGAGCAATGGGTGCAGCAACCGTAGCCGTGCGTCGTTCCAAACTTGACCGCGCAGGCATCCTCGGGATAGACGGCCCGGTCGCAAAACGCGCAGCGCGTGGCCAGTTCCTTGGACTTGAGCACATCCCAGGAAACCAGGTTGCCGGCGTTGGCCTGTGGCTCCTTGGCGGCGGCTTCCTTGGACTCAAAGGTTTTGATCGTTGCACGCCCTTTGGCGTCCATGCCATAGAGGTAGCTGGCGGCAGTCGCAGGAATCAGGTTCCCACTTGCAGAATCTGTCACACTGACCTTGGCATCCTCGCCCTTCACATCCGGGTTCACGAGGCTGGAGAAATAGATGAAGTAGCAGTGGGGCGAACAGAATACACGCTGCTCGGTTTGACCTTTCACCACGGTCTTGGTTTGGGCGTTCACAGTTTCGTCGCACATGAAACAAACACCGTCGCGGGTGCGGCTATCGGCGGCCACCGGTGTTTCGCGCACGATGGCTACGCTCGGCTTGCCGCCACTGAAGTCCATGCCCAGTTCCCTCCACTTGGCGAGGATGTCTTCCTTGCCAAAAAATCCGGTGTGACGGAACAATTCCTTGCCGCCGGCATCAAAGAATATCTGCGTTGGAATCATTTCCACTCCGTAAGTTTTGCCTGCGCCTTCATTTTCCCACACGTCGATGAACTCGACCTTCATCTTGCCGGCATATTCCTTTTTCAGATTTTCCAGGATTGGTGCCATCATTTTGCAGGGAATGCATTTGGTCGCGCCAAGGTCGAGGAGTTTGGGAAGCTTGGCGGCGGCATCGGATCTCCCCGAAGTCGGCGATTCTGCGACCGTGGCATCACCGGCGGTGGAGGGGTTGGCGGCGTTGCGCGACTTGTTGCCTTTAAGCATGATGGCCGCAGCGGCAGCCGCCACAACGAGCAGAATAATAACAATTTTTGCAGGTGCTTTCATTGATTCTCGGGGTCTATGGTTTGATTTGTTCCAGGATGGTCGGCAACTGTTTGCGGAATACCTCGGTGACCGGTGCCCTCAGTTCGTCAGGGGCTTTCACGGGAATAAGATCCATCACTTCCTCCCGCCCAAGCCCCGCAACTGTCATGGTCTTGAGCGCTCCTGCCACCATTGCTGACAAGCCGCATTGTGCCTCGTCGATTGTCAAACCCGACGTCTCGGCAAAGCCAAGCAGTTCATAGAATTGAAACCAGAAGTAAGTTGGCCCTCTTGCGGTAAACAGAGCGTATATTTCCAGTTTCTCTTCTGCTACCTCCGGACATTTGCCCAAGTTAGCGAGCAGGCCAGTGAGTTGTTTCTTGTCCTCGCCGGAGAGCGCAGACGCGAATGCCACCGGGTTGAAGCCCGCGCCGATGATCGACGGCGCATTGGGTATGACCCGCGCCAGGCGAGCGAAGCCGCCGAGCAACCCGGTGAGTTTGGACATCGTGAATTTGGGTGCCAGCGACACGAGCACCGCTCCCGGTTGGAGGTGGTCGCGAATGCCTGAGGCCACCTCCGCGATGAGCGGCGGATGGACCGCAAGGAACACGAGGTCTTGTCTGGCGGCAATCGCGTTGTCCGGCGTGGTTAGAATGCCGGGAAACCGCGATTTCAATGAGTCGAGGGCGTCCTGGTTGGGGTCGCTGACGATGGTGGCGGCCGGCGTCCTTTGTGCCCGTGCCCAACCTTCGAGGAAAATGCGAGTGATGCGCCCGCCGCCAATGAAGCCAATGGTTGGTGAGTTCATGATTTGTTTGGGTGACTTGCTTTAGATTTGATCAGACTTTGGAGCTAGGGATTTGCGATGGCGTGGCAATGCTGGTTATTCTTCAATAATCACTTCAGGCTCCACGACGATTTCCGACTTCACCGAGTTGGCCACCAAGCTGTATTTCTGTGCCGCCTGAAGCGCGCGGCGGGTCCGGACCTCAATCGCCTCGCGGGATTCGCCCGCTGCCGCGATGCGGATCACCGGCCGGAATTGCAGCCGGGTGAAAATCTCGGTGCGGTCCAGTTCGATGAGTTTGGTTCCCTCGCTGCGGCACTCATAGGACAGCAGCTTCAATTTGAAGCGCTCTGCCGCCCAAAGGAACATCATCATTACGCACGTATTGGCGGCGGCCACGAACGCGTCCTCCGGTGTGAGCACGCCGGGGTGTCCGTGCGCGTCAGGCGGGGCCGAAAATTTCATCTCCGGACCGTTGCCCATGACAAGGTGACCCCAGTGCTCGCCGGTCCAACGGACCGTTGTGTGGTAGATGGCAGTTTGGCTCATGATTGGTTCTCCTTCTGACAATAGGCGGCATATTCTAACATAATCGCCTTGCGATAACCCGCCTCCGCTTCAGGCGGCACGGCATTGTAAATTTTCACGGTCTCAAACAGTTCGTGCGCGGCAGCCTCGTCCTGGCCGAGTCCCTTTTCGCGAAAGTGCCGGAAGATGAGCGGCAGTGCCAGCCACTCCACCGTTTGGCCATCAATGATGAGCCTTGTCACCGTCACGCCCGATCCGCACGAACACGCGACTTCGCGCTCGTCTCCGCCACTCGCGTCGGCCGGTTCGTCGGCTGCCAACACCGTTCCAGCTTCCTTGCCCAACGCTTGATCCACCATTGCTGCCAGACGTTCGGCAGTGACCTCGACCGCCATTTTTCCAGCGGCATTCAAGCGGCGGCGGCCTTCGGGCCGCTCCAAGCCGTATTCGGCCACAAGCTCGTTGACCACCAGACTGGTGGCCGGCTTGCTGGAATACATTTCGGTGCCGCGCGCGGCGCAGCGCAGGTCGCAGCCGTCCACCGTGATCGTCGGGTGCAAACGGGCAAAGGCCCGGTCTCCGGCACCGCCCGCCAGGAACAGCGGCAAACAGATGGTGACTGTTTCACGCGGACGCAGTTCGTTGAGGACTTTAAGTGCTGCCAACCGTGCCACGGTGCCTTCGGCCAGTTCTTCGCCACTGCACGCAACGATGCCGACCTTCCGTTCAAGTAATTCAGACATGGTTTGCTCCTTTCTCGGGTTGCTCGCCGCCAGCGAGACTCTCGGCAACTTCCTCGGCCAGCACGCGGGCCAGTTTCAGGCCGGCCTCGTTCAACTCGGCGATGCCCTCGGGTTTCAAGTCCTTGTGCCGACGAAAGACGTCCAGCACGGCCACTTCGTGGGCCACCGTGCCGCCGCTTTGTTGGACCATTTTGGAGGCGCACATTTGTTTGCACCCATCAATGGTCACTGCCGGATGACGGGCTAACAGCTCGCGGGCCTCGGCATCGCCCAGCACCAGCTTGGCCAATGCCACCAGCCGGGTGCTCCCGGGCCGCAACTCATCACATAACTCGTATGCCGCCTCGCGGCTCACGGTGCCGAACGGTTTCCCGATGCCGCTGCAAGGCACCACGACCACGGACGTCTTGTCGGTATTCATAGCATTTTCAAGTCCTCTTGTGCCTCGGCCTGCATGACCGAGAAATAGGCGTCCGGTTCGAGCAGATGCGCGCGCTCCGTTTCCCAGTCCGTCGTTTCGATCACCACCAGCCAGCCGTTGCCATAGGGGTCATGGTTGACGACTTCCGGGGTCATCTCCAAGGCTGCGTTGATCTCGGCCACAATTCCGCTGACGGGCGATGGCAGCTCCACAGTTGTCTTGATGGTTTCGATGTCGGCAAGCGTATCGCCCGCCGCCAACTTCGTGCCCACCGGCTGAACCGTGGCGAAGGCAACATCGCCGCTGCGCTGTTGCAGATAGTCGGTCAGGCCGATGCGGACGCGGTTGGGTGCCTCCTGCTTCATCCAGAAGGCCCAGGCTCCCTCCGGGGTGTAGAACCGGTCTTTCGCGACCCGGAAAGTGAATTTGTCCACCGTGGTTTCGAGATATTCGGTCATAGTGATGTTTTGGTTAGCGGGAATGAACGTGAATCGCGGCATCACGGAACCCCAGCGCGGCCTCCAGCATGGCCTCGGGCAGCGTTGGATGGGCGTGGGTTGTCCAGGCAAGGTCGTCAGCAGTCGCGCCCGTCTGCACGGCCAGCGCGCCTTCCGCAATCAGATCCGTGACGTGCGGCCCCAGCATGTGAACCCCGAGGATGCGCCCACTGCCGCCTTCACAAATGAGCCGCACCATGCCATAGGGTTCCCCGAGGATGCGGGCATGCGGATTGGCGGAGAATGCAAACTGCGTGACCTTGATTTCCGTTCCCTGTGCACGGGCCTGAACTTCGGTCAAGCCAACGCTGGCGACCTCCGGTCGGGTGAAGGTGACACTGGGCACCGAGCGGTAATCAACGTGTCGCTCACCACCGGTCGCATTCTCTGCCGCCACACCGCCATCCACCATCGCCTTGTGCGCCAGCATCCAACCGCCAATCGCGTCGCCAACGGCCCAAATGTTAGGCAAATTCGTCGCCAACCGATCATCCACGGCAATGGCCCGACCGTTCATGCGCAAGCCGAGTTCGGCAAAACCCATCCCCTGAGTGTTCGGCCAACGGCCCGTTGCGATCAACACCCGCTCGCAGTCCGTCGCCGTCTCCGCCCCAACCGTCTCCGCGAATACTCGCAGCGTTCCGTTGATGCGCTCGATCCTCTGGACCAGTGCAGCCACGTATCCCCCCGGCCCGCCGCCGAGGACGGCAACATCCGCGTTATGGTGTGGAGCACTCATGGGCAATCATTGATTCGCGGGGACGCACGCGGTTTCAGACGAGCAACTTCTTGATTTCCTCTGCCGATGGCACGCGGCCCGCCACCTTCACCTTGCCGTTGACGGCCAGTGCGGGAGTCATCATCACACCAAACGCCATGATTTCCTTGAGGTCGGTGACCTTGGTGATTTCGGCGCTGATGCCGAGTTCCGAAACCGCTTGTTCGGTGTGCTCTCCCAGCAGCTTGCATTTCTGGCAACCGGTGCCAAGGACTTGGATCTTCATGATTTCAGATTTTGGTTTGGAATTTCAAATTCAGGAGTTCCCATCAGGCACAGCATGCAACACGGAGCGTTTGCACCTTTTCCCCGGCATCGACCCGGTTGATGCACTCGGCAAAGGTGAGCACACAGGGACAGGTGAGGCGGTAGAAAATCTGCTGGCCGCGCCGCTCGTCGGCGATCAAGCCGGCATGCCGCAGCACCGTCAGGTGACGCGAGGCGGTCGAGGCCGCACACCCGGCCACCGTGGCCAAGTCGCATGCGCACACCTCGCCGCCGCCCAAGGCATGGACAATCGCCATCCGTCCGGGATGGCCGAGCGCCTTGAATACCTCGGCCTGCCGCTTGAGTGCCATCTTCGTCGGCTTCACTGCCGAACCTGGGGTTGCTATCGCGCTGCGCTGCATGGCGCTAATGTTCGCGTTTTCGCGAAATAGGCAAGATTTATTTTGCTGAATTTCGCATGAGGTGCCGCGGGTCTTCTGGAATCCGAGAAAGGACGTTGCCAAACCTCATTGCGGGCTGACACAACTCATGGCAAGCGCGGTTCTTTGCGTGCGTTGTTCCGGCCGTGAGGTTCAGTGACACCCGCATCCCGATCCGCCGCAGCAACCACCGCCCGACGAGGGCGGCTGTTTGGCCGGCTTGCCGCTGCTCAGGAAGCCGAATCCTCCGAGGATGACCCGGCGGATGGCTTCGCCGGTCTCCGGGTGCTGGGTCAGAGGCTGATCATTCATGCTTTGTTTGAACTCGAAGTGGCGCGGTTCTTCGCCGGGCGCTTGCGGGATGGTCTGATAGACGTAAGTGGTCATGGCTTTGAGAATTTTCAGGAAAGCGGTTTACGTGGGAGTTGATGCCATGCTGATACCAACTCCGCAAGGCTTTGATTGATATCCGCATTGAAACCTACAAGAGCCAGTAGGTTTGGCGCCGTCTGCTCACCGTGAGCGCGGAAGATTGATGGGGCGTTCTAACACAGGAGGTCAAGGCGCTTTTTCCCATGGCCCCACGAAGAGATGCCGGTGGAAGCGCCAGCCTGCCGGGGAAGTGTGGCCGACCGGCGGGTCGCGTTGCTGGGTGATGGGAACTCGCGGCGCGAGACGCGCCGTCCGCGGCCTGCGGCGGGACGCCGCAGCCACGTCTCCGGGGCGAGATCGGGGCGCTGTCCCGGCCCCCCAGATCGAGAAAGACGGTAGCGCCACCAAGGGTAGGCGTACTGGTTGCCTCATCATCATTTCACCAAAGAAATTTCACCGCCCAGGAGCCGGCTTTGCACAGCAAATTTCCTTACGCGCCCTGATGTCAGCAGAGGCTGCGGGTGAAAGGTCAGTGCCGAAATAGTCCCTGGCATTTTCAAAACACACTGCTCTAACCAAGCCGGCCAGGGCCTCGAAATCGTCGGGCAACTCGCCGCGCTCGGCTTCGGTGCCTAGCAGATTGCACAGAATGCGGCGGAAATACTCGTGGCGCGGGAAGGACAGGAAGGAGCGGGAATCCGTGAGCATGCCGACGAAACGCGAGAGCAGGCCGGTGGCGGACAGCGCGTCGAGTTGGAGTTCCATGCCGTGTTTCTGATCGAGGAACCACCAGCCGGAACCATACTGGATTTTCCCGGCGACGCTGCCGTCCTGGAAGGCGCCGGTGAGGGCGGCAAACAGATAGTTGTCGGCCGGGTTGAGGTTATAGAGCACCATCTTTGGCAAGGCGCCTTGACTCACCAGGGCATCCAGGTATCTAACCAGCGCCTCGCCCTGCCGGAGGTCACCAATGGTATCGTAGCCGCGGTCCGGCCCGAGCCTGCCATGCATCAGGGTGTTGGCGTTGCGGCAGGCGCCGAGGTGGAGCTGCTTGGTCCAGCCCCGCGCCGCATCGAGCTGGCCGAAGAATACCATCAGATAAAATGAGAACTGCTCCTTCTCGTCTGCCGTCACCGCCCGGCCAGCCCGCGCCTTGTCGAAAATCAGCGAGGCCTCCGCATCCGAGCAGTCCAGCGCCGGACAGCGGGGCAGCCCATGATCGGACAAGCGCCCGCCCGCCGCGTGAAAATCATCATGCCGTTTTTGCAGGGACTCTAACAAATCAGACAGGTGAATGATCGTCATGTCGGAAACCGCCTCCAGTTGCTCCAGCCAGGTTGCCAGCAAGGCCGGCTGGTCCACCAGGAACACCTTGTCGGGACGGAAGGTGGGCAGCACCCGGGTGCCGAGGCTGGAGGCGGCAATCGCATGGTGGTCATCGAGCGGGTCTGCCGGATCATCGGTAGTGCCAACCATCCGCACCTCGAATTGATGCAGCAGCCCGTGGGCGCAAAAGTCCGGAGCGGCGAGTTTGTCATTGGCCCGTTCCCAGATTTCATCGGCGGTGTCCGGGGATAACAGCAGGTTGATGCCGAAGCAACGCTGGAGTTCCAGATGCGTCCAATGGTGGAGCGGGTTGCGCAAGGTGCGTGGCACGGTTTCCGCCCAGGCTTGGAATTTCTCGCGCGGCGCCGATGTTCCGGTGATGAGGTCTTCGGCGACGCCGTTGGCCCGCAGCACGCGCCATTTGTAGTGATCGCCGCCAAGCCAGATCTCGGCGAGATTGTCCCAGCGCTGGTTGCGGGCGATCTCACGGGGCGACAGGTGGCAATGGTAGTCGATGATCGGTTGGGCCTTGGCCACCTCGTGAAAAAGTCGGCAGGCGGTGGGCGAATGGAGCAGGAAATTCTCGTCAAGGTATGCCATGGCGCACCCATCAGACACGGAAATCGCGGGCATTCCAAGCCGGGAATGCGGGAATCTGCGCAACGCAGCGGCACCTTGCAGCGGCGGTGCATGAGCCGGTGGAATCTCCCGGCGCGGGGCGAAATCAAGCCAACAGATACTTCGACGCCTGCTCCACGTCCTTGTCGCCGCGGCCGGATAGATTGGCGATGATGATGGCGTCGCGGGGCAGGGTGGGGGCGAGTTTGATCACCGCCGCCATGGCGTGGGCGCTTTCAAGGGCCGGAATGATCCCTTCGGTATGCGCCAATTCCTTGAACGCGGCGAGGGCCTCGGCGTCGGTGGCGTAGCTGTATTCCACCCGGCCGACCTCATGCAGGTACGCGTGCTCGGGGCCCACGGCGGCGTAGTCGAGGCCGGCGGAAACCGAGTGGGTCAGTTCGATCTGGCCGTCGGCATTGGCCAGCAGCCAGGTCTTGGTGCCTTGGAGCACGCCGAGCCTGCCGCCTTGGAAGCGGGCGGCGTGGCGTTCCGGAAGGATGCCCTCACCGCCGGCCTCCACGCCCGCCATGCGCACGGCTTCATCGTTGAGGAACGGATGAAACAGGCCAATGGCATTCGAGCCACCCCCGACGCAGGCGATGAGGAAATCCGGCAGGCGGCCTTCTTTTTCAAGGATTTGCCGCCGCGCCTCGATACCGATCACCCGCTGGAAATCGCGCACAATCATCGGGAACGGGTGCGAGCCGAGCGCAGAGCCGAGGATATAGTGGGTGTGATCAACACTGGCCACCCAATCGCGCATCGCTTCATTGACCGCTTCCTTGAGGGTGGCTTGTCCGGCCGTGACGGCGCGGACTTCCGCACCCATCAGGCGCATCCGCACGACGTTGAGCGCTTGGCGTTCCATATCGACCTTGCCCATATAGATCACGCACTCCATGCCGAAGCGTGCGCAAACGGTGGCGGTTGCCACGCCGTGTTGGCCGGCGCCGGTTTCCGCAATGATGCGTTTCTTGCCGAGGCGCTTGGCTAGCAGGATTTGGCCGATGGCGTTGTTGATCTTGTGGGCGCCGGTGTGGAGCAAATCCTCGCGTTTCAGATAGATCCGCGCGCCGCCCAGGGCTTGGGCCCAGCGCTCCGCGAAATACAGCGGGGTGGGGCGTCCGGCATAGTTGCTGAGCAAGTCATCGAGTTCCGCCTGAAATGCAGGATCGGCCCTGGCCTGCTGATAGGCGGCCGCGAGTTCCTGCAGCGGAGCCATCAGGGTTTCCGGCACAAACATGCCGCCGAACTGGCCAAAATGGCCGCTGGGATCGGGAAGGGTGGGGTAAGCGGGGGCCATGGACGCGCGGAGTTTCCGGCGGGATGGCCTGAAATTCAAGGGGAGAATGGGCACCAGCGGAAAAGACCGGCTGCAACCAGTGCGGCTGGTATTTCGTCGCTGCAGGCTTGCGCATGGGGGCTGGAAGTGTTGTGATTCGCTCACCCCATGCCAGCCCGCAGGAAATCAAGCCCGCCGCCCGCCGCGCCGCAGGCGTATTCGCACCCGGAGGCTTCCTCGCCCGCGCGGCCGGAAATCGGGGCGCAGGCGCATTTCAAGAAGTCCAAGACTCCCGCAACCTACCGTTACGATTCATCGCTGGCCCCGGATCTTTGCTGGGATGAGGAAAACCCGGCGCGGGTGACCGGCGAATGGTTGCTGGCCTGCCTGGAGGCGGCGGCGAAACTCAAGGCTCCGCACGTTTTCGGCGAACCGCGGAAGCTGCTGGCGGCGGATGGCTCGGTGGTGGCAACCTGCGACGGGCTAACGGACGGAGTGCGACAACTCCGGGCGTTGGGGTCACCCTTCCTCAACTGGAGCGGCAAGGCCGAGCGACCGTCCTTCCAGGTGCCGACCCTGCCGCTCTTCATCCATGAGCGGCTCTCCACCCGCGCCATCCTCGCCACCCTGGCCGGCCACAAGCGTGACAAGCAGGACGATTTCCTCACCTCTCTGTTCGGGGCCAACGAGCGCCCGCTCCACGAGCAAGTGCTCAAAGCCTACGAATACCCCGACCAATGGGTCAACCGCATGATCCTCGGCGATTCGCTGGTGGTCATGAATTCCCTGCTCCAGTTTGAAAACCTCGCCGGGCAGGTCCAGATGATTTATATCGATCCGCCCTACGGCGTGAAGTTCGGCTCCAACTTCCAGCCCTTCATTCGCAAGCGCGACGTCAAACACAACGAGGACGAGGACTTCACCCGTGAACCCGAAATGGTCCAGGCCTACCGCGACACCTGGGAACTCGGCCTCCACTCGTACCTCAGCTACCTCCGCGACCGACTCCGCGTCGCCCGCGATTTGTTAGCCGACTCCGGCTCCGTCTTCGTCCAAAGCTCCGACGAAAACCTCCACCATGTGAGGGAAGTTATGGATGAGGTGTTCGGAGCGGATAACTCATGCGGGCTCATTGCATTCCGAACCACAGGAGGTCAGAGCCATTCACTGCTTGCTACTTCAACTGATTTCCTCCTCTGGTTCGCAAAGGACAAATCCCGGGCAAAATCGCAGTTTTCAAATCCAACGATTCCAAAGCTTGGCGGCAAGCGTGATGGTTCAGGCCAGTACACGATGATTGAGCCACCTGATTACTCGCAGCCTCCACGGCAGATGAACCATGACGAATTGGATGGTGTGGAAGCCATTCCTGAAGGTTGGCGAATTCTGGCACACGATACTCTTTATTCCCAAGGTGCTCCCAGCGCTCGATCCGAAGGCGAATTCCCATGGCATGGGCAAACCTTCAGGTGTCCGCCCAATACCCACTGGAAGCCAGGAGTGAAATCCGGAGGCATGAAGCAATTGGCAGATGCCAATCGGTTGATGATTGTTGGAAATACGTTGCGGTATAAGCGATACGTCGATGATTATCCTTGCTATGAACTTGATAATGTGTGGAACGACACTGCCATTAGTGGATTTGCTCGCAAGAAAGAATATGTGGTCGAAACCAGCGCAAAGGTTGTCGAACGTTGCCTTTTGATGACAACCAAACCTGGCGATCTGGTGATTGACCCCACCTGCGGCAGCGGCACCACCGCCTACGTGGCGGAGCAATGGGGACGGCGCTGGATCACCTGCGACACCAGCCGGGTGCCGCTCGCTTTGGCCCGGCAGCGGATTCTAACTGCGACCTTCGGCTATCACGAGTTGAAGGATGAATCGCGCGGCCCGCTCGGCGGCTTTGTTTACCAACGGAAGCAGAACAAGAAGGGCGAGGAGGTCGGCGGCATCGTGCCGCACATCACGCTCAAGAGCATCGCCAACAACGAACCGCCGCAGGAAGCAGTGTTGGTGGATCGCCCGGAGACGGTGCATGGCATCACGCGGGTAAGCGGCCCCTTTGTCTTTGAGGCGACGATTCCCACGGCAGAGGGCTTGGACGAGGATCAAGTGACGCCGGGGATCCAGTGCGAAGCCTATCAGATCCATGTCGAGCGCATGACCGAAGTGCTGCGCCGCGCGCCGGTACTGCGCCTGCCCGGCAAGCAGACCATTACGCTCAAGCAGATCCGCCCGCCGGCCAAGACGCTGACACTCTCCGCCGAGGCGATCATTGAAGGGAGCGCGGGCTTGCAGCCCGCTTCAGAAGCCAAGCACCGGCACGCTGCCGGTGCCACGACTGAAGCCGTGGCCATCCTCTTTGGTCCCGACAACGGCGCCATTTCCGAACGCATGGTGCGCGAGGCCTGGAACGAGGCGGGCTTGAAGCACTACACCCGGCTGTTTGTCATCGGCTTCGGCATCGATCCCAAGGCCCGCGAGTTCATCGACAACGCGGCCACAATCGGCATCCCCGCGTTCTATCTGCAGGCAACCATGGACCTGCAGATGGGCGACTTGCTCAAGAACATGCGCAGCAGCCACGTCTTCAGCGTCTGCGGCCTGCCCGACGTCGCCGTGCGCAAGGCCACACCCGGACCTAACAAAGCCGAGCGCTGGCAGGTCGAGTTGTTAGGATTGGAAACCTTCGACCCGGTGACCATGGATGCGGATTCCGTGACCGGCAAGGAAGTGCCCGCCTGGTTCCTGGACACGGATTACAACGGCATGGTCTTCCGCGTCCACCAGGCCTTCTTCCCGCGCACCGGGGCCTGGGAAAAGCTCAAGAAGAGCCTCAAAGTCGAGTTCGAGGACGGCGTCTGGGGCCACCTCGCCGGCACCACCAGCGCCCCCTTCGAACCCGGCGACCAACGCCGCATCGCCGTCAAAGTCATCGATCCCCGCGGCAACGAATTGCTGGCGGTGAAGAAATTGGAGGACACAAAATGAATGCGAAACACATCACGAACCTGATCATCCGGAATTTCCGTGGATTCGAGGATTTGGAGCTATCCGGCTTGCAGGCGGTGAATCTAATCGTCGGGGAGAATAATTCCGGGAAGACATCGTTTCTCGAAGCTCTTGCCGCTGTCGCCAACCCGCAGGCATTCCAGCAACTTCCCGGACTCTTTCGTGCCAACGAGAGCCACTCGAACCCTCGGTTTTTCCGCTGGGTGCTGCGAGACGCGCCAGACGTCGTTGAGGGCTTCATCGAAGCCACCGGGCCCGAACTCGGGAACCGCATCAACTTCTACCCCAAGATGCCGCCCAATCCGGCACCAGATGCACATGTGCATCAGTCTGCCCGTCTTCAAGCGTTCGCGAGCCCGTCGTCGAAAGAACTCCGCTGCTGCGCGGTTTCGGTCCACCACGGCACGCCGGACTCGCTCGTCAAGAGCTTCGGGGATGCCGTCCGTCCGAGTGCCGGAGAGGAGATCATGCACGAGGTGCTGCGAGCGGTCGATCCCAGGATCAAGCGCATCCGGGTGGACCCCACCGAGCACGGCAACATCATTGCGGTGGATGTGGGACTCTCCGAGAGCATCCCGCTCTCCCAGGCGGGTCAGGGCATTTTCCGGCTGGTCGCCATTTTGTCCGTTCTGTTGGGAATGAAGCCGCAGCTCTGTGTCATTGATGAAATCGAAAACGGCATCCATTACACGGCCTTGCCGCGGATGTGGCGGGGGCTCGCCAAGGTTTCCGAACTGTTGGGCATCCAGATTTTCGCGACGACGCACAGCAAGGAGTGTCTCGAAGCAGCCCACCGGGTATTCTGCGCCGAGGATGAGGCCAGAGTCCGGGACCTCGCCGTGATTCAGATCATGCGGGTACACGAAAGGATCATGGCCCGGACTCTCGACGAGGAACATATTGAGGCGGCCGTGGAAATCGACATCGAACTGCGCTGAGCCATGAAGGTCATCCCAGAAGAAGCCGAGTGCGACCGAATTCTGATCGTGGAGGGATACAGCGACCTGCATTTCTGCGCTGCCTTCCTCCGCCATCTGGGGCGCCTTGAAGGTGTTTTCATCAGGAATTTCGGCGGCAAGGACAACATCTTGAAGAGGATCGCACTTGACGCCGAGTTCTCACCGCAGCGACTCGCCGGCAAACGGGCCATCGGAATTCTGGTCGATGCTGACGATGACCCGCGTGGCACGGCCCAATCGCTCGGGGATTTGCTGCGGGACGTCACCGGGCGCGAGTTGCACGAGGGGGAATGGAGCGAGGGCAAGCCCCAGTTTGGATTCTTTGTCACGCCGGACGGCACGAATCCGGGCGAACTCGAGACGCTGGTCTGGAATGTCTGGGCGGGAAGACCGGCACATGCTGCCGGAAAGGAATCCGTGCTGACTCATCTGAAGAACATGGAGGGTGCCGGTTGGCCTGCCAAGAGTCCCGACAAAGCGAGGATTGGAGCGTTTCTGGCCGCCGCCTACGATGAAGACCCTCGCTTGGGACCCGGCGCGCGGGAGGGATTGTTCGACTTTGACGATCCGGGATTCGCGCGGCTCCGGAGGTTCCTGATGGAATTCACCGATCCAACCGCAAGCTGACCATGTGCAGGAAAATGACAGCCAGTGAGCAGGAACAGGGCTACGCAGTCTGCGAATGCGGCAAGTTCGCATACGTCTTTCGTGCTGAATTGCTGCGATTCAAACCCAAGGATTACCATGGCGAGTTGTGTCCTGATTGCGATCAGTGGACCTGTTCGCTTGAGGTTGTCGAGCCTGTGAAGCTGCGATGAATCAGGCCCAACAAAAGGCACGAGAATGAGTGGCTTCGAAGTTCCGGAACCGATTTTGAATTCTCCCTTCGCGGAGCCGCAGGAACATTGGTGGATCATGGAAGGGCAGAGGCCGGAACGCCGCACGGGCCGGCGGCCGGCGATGTATTATTATCGCGAGCCCGGGCGGGATCCGACCGGCAAGGGTGGCTATCACATCGAACTCAAGCGCGTGAACCAGCTTCGCGAGCGTTTGAAGGCATGGCGGGATCAAGGATGGCCAGGGGTGACGCGGACGACGCGCGATTTGTTACTTCACTGGCGCAGCGAGGAGCGCGAGAAGCGTTTGTTCTTTGCGCAGATTGAGGCGGCGGAGACGGTCATTTTCCTAACCGAAGCGCGGGCGGACTTTTTGCAGGGCATCGGGATTCCGCGGGACGAGCCCACCGAAGAGGAGCAGGCCCAGGGGTATGCCGGCTTTCTCCGTTATGCCTGCAAGATGGCGACGGGTGCGGGCAAGACGACGGTGATGGGATTGCTGGCCGCATGGAGCATCCTGAACAAGGCGCAAAACCGCGGCGACGCAAGGTTTTCCGACGTGGTGCTGATTGTTTGTCCCAACGTGACGATCCGCGCCCGCCTGCGGGAACTCGACCCCGCAAGCGGTGAGAGCAGTCTCTATGTCACCCGGGATCTGGTGCCTGAAAAACTGCGCGGGCTACTTCTGCAAGGGCGCGTGTTGGTGATGAATTGGCATCACTTCTCGCCGCGTGCTCCCCTAACGGCCGGGGACGGTGGCAAGGTTGTCAAGGCGGGCAGGCCTGAAACAACCACCGAAACCATTCGCATCGGCGGGAAAAACGACACCAAGCGCGGCACGCGCTGGCTGACCCGGGAGACGCTTTTCCAACAGATCGCCAACGGCATGGTCACGATCAGGGAAGGCGATCCGGATCGCGACATGGTGCTCAAGATCGAATCGACGCGCTACCTTGAGAGCGACACGGCGCTGGTCAACCGGGTGCTGAAGTCGGCGAAAGGCAAGAAGAACATTCTCGTCTTCAACGATGAAGCCCATCATGCCTATCGGGTGAATGTGGAGCGTCCCGAAGAGTGGGAGGACATGGACGCGGAGGATCGCGAGGCGTGGCTTTCAGACAAGACCGAGGCCACCATCTGGGTGGATGGGCTGGACCGCATCCAGAAACTGCGCGGGATCAACAAGTGCATCGATCTATCAGCGACACCGTATTTCCTGAACCGCGTGGGCCAGGAGGCTAACCGGCCGTTTCCCTGGGTGGTGAGCGATTTCGGACTGATTGATGCGATCGAAAGCGGTTTGGTGAAGATTCCTCAACTGGCAATTCGCGACAACACCGGCACGGAGATTCCGGGATACTTCAACATCTGGGAATGGATCATGCAGCCGGGTCGCCTGACCGCACGCGAGCGGGGCGGCAGCCGCGCGAATCCAAAACCGGAAGCGATCCTGAAGTGGGCGCATACGCCCATCGCGATGCTCGGCGGACTGTGGGAAAAATCGCTGGCCGAATGGCAGGAGTCCGTGGATGAGAAGCGCCCGCCGGTGTTCATCCTCGTCTGCAAGAACACGGCGCTGGCCAACGTGATCCACGATTGGCTGGCCAATGGGAGATGTCCGGTCGGGATTCCGCCATCGATGCTCGACGAGTTCCGCAACACGTCTGACCACTATCGCACCATCCTGGTTCACTCCAAGATTGTGGAGGATGCGGATGGGAGCGCGAACAAGAGCGATGAAAACCACTGGATGCGTCATACGCTGGATACGGTTGGGCGCCTCGACTGGCCGCGGGACTCGATGGGACGGGACATGTTTCCGGAGGGGTTTGTGGATCTGGCAGACAAACTGAAACGTCCACTCCATCCGCCAGGCCGGGATGTCCGCTGCATCGTGAGTGTGGCGATGCTAACAGAAGGTTGGGACTGCAGCACGGTGACGCATGTGATCGGTCTGCGGCCGTTCATGTCCCAGCTTCTTTGCGAGCAGGTGGTGGGCCGCGCCTTGCGCCGCGCCAGCTACGAACCGGATGAGCGCGGAAAGATGCGGGAAGAAGTGGCGCAGGTGTTCGGCGTGCCGTTCCAGTTGATCCCATTCAAGGCGAATACCACAGGTCCGCCACCGCCTCCCCCGCAACGCCACCATGTGCGCAGCCTGCCGGAACGGGCCCACTTGGAGATCCGTTTTCCGCGCGTGGAGGGTTACGTCCAGGAGGTTCGCAACCGCATCACCTTGAAGTGGGACCAGGTGCCGTCGCTGGTAATCGATCCCTTGAACGTTCCGGCGGAGGTGGAGATGAAGGGACTGAGCTTTTCGGAACAGGGACGGCCATCATTGTTAGGACCCGGCAAGCTCAGCGAGGCCTCACTGAAGGAATTCCGCGAACACCGACGGGTGCAGGAATTGGTTTTTGAGGCTGCGGCATCCTTGACCCGCGAATATCGCAGCCAGAGCCGATGCGAAATTCCGGCAGCGACACTTTTTCCGCAACTCGCCAAGCTGGTCCGCGAATATGTCGGAAGATGTGTGACCGTCCAGCCTCCTGCTGATTTGAAGGATCTCTTCCTGTCGCCTTACTATGGGTGGTTGGTGGAAATCCTGCGGGAATATCTGAAGGGCGACACCACCGCAGGCGAGGCTCCGGAGTTGCCTTTGCTGGAACAATCACGGGGTCAGGGTTCGACCTCTGAGGTGGATTTCCGGACCGAACGCGATGTTAGGGAGGTGATGAAGAGTCACCTCAACCAGGTGGTGGCCGATACCAAGCCATGGGAACAATCCGCCGCATATCTAATCGACACCCATCCCCGCGTGGAGGCTTTCGTGAAAAACTCCGGGCTGGGATTTGGGATTCCCTATTTCCACAACGGGGAACCACACGATTTCGTTCCGGATTTCATCATCCGCTTCAAGCAGCGTGAGGACTTCCACCTGATTCTCGAAACGAAGGGCTACGACAAATTGCGCGGAGTGAAGGAAGCCGCCGCCAAGCGCTGGTGTGCGGCGGTCAACGCACACGGCGGCCTCGGGACCTGGGATTTCAAGATGGTGAACGGGCCGGGCCAGGTGGCGGCAGCACTTCAGAAAGGCGGGAGCCAGTCATGAGTGATTCAATCGCGGAGTTGACCGGGAGCATTCAGGCCTTGGTGGATGCGCCGGAATGGCGGCGGCATCACAATGTTAGAGACTCGGAACCATGAGCGACACCGGTGAGAGGCCGCCACGCCGCCCGCGCTACAGCGGCAGGAATCCCCGGAGCTTCGGGGAAAAATACAAGGAGAGCGACCCCGGGCGCTACCCGGAAACCGTGGCCAAGGTGCTCGCCTCGGGCAAAACCCCGGCCGGCTCGCATGTGCCGATTCTGGTGGAGGAATGTCTCGCCGCACTGGGCTTGCGGGCGGGCTGCATCGGCGTCGATGCCACGCTCGGTTATGGCGGCCATGCGGCCAGGATTCTGGAACGCATCACGCCCGGCGGAAAATTGTTAGGACTGGATGTCGATCCGCTGGAACAACCGAAGACCGCGGCGCGGCTGCGGGCGCTGGGCTTCGATGAATGCGTGTTTGAGGCGGTGCGCTCCAACTATGCCGGCCTCGCCAAAGTGTTGGCCGCACGCGGGATCGAGGGGGTGGATTTCGTGTTGGCGGATCTCGGTTGCTCGTCGATGCAGTTTGATGATCCGGCGCGGGGCTTCAGTTTCAAGACTGCCGGGCCGCTGGACATGAGGATGAATCCGACCCGCGGTCTAACCGCCGCAGAGTGGTTGGCGAAGGTCCCGGCGGCCAAGTTGGCAAGCACGCTCCACGCGCATGCCGACGAGCCGCGGGCGGCGGACTTGGCGGCGGCGCTGGCCGGCCGGAGGTTTTCTAACACGTTGGCCCTGGCCGGGGCGGTGCGGGTGGCCGTTGCCGGACTTGATGGGGAGGCGGTGGACCTCACGGTGCGGCGGGTGTTTCAGGCGCTGCGGATTGCGGTGAACGAGGAGTTCACGGCGCTGGACGCGTTGTTGCGGGTGCTGCCGGATTGTTTGAAATCAGGCGGACGGGTGGCTGTTCTAACATTCCACTCCGGTGAGGACCGGCGGGTGAAGAAGGCGTTTCAAGCCGGGCTGCGCGATGGGGTTTATGTGGAGCTGAGTGAAGGCGTGATCACCGCCGGACCGGAGGAGCGCCGGCTCAATCCAAGGAGCAGCTCGGCCAAGCTGCGGTGGGCGATGCGGGCGTGACGGAAAAGCGGCTGCAGTCCGGCTTGTAATCGATCCGGGGAACCTGATCGCCCGCACGCTCGCCAGCCACCCCGCCACCATCGAGGACGTGAACGGTCGGGAAGCCGGCCTGCACCTCGCCCGCGAGTGGACTCGCTCGGTTGCCGACGCGTGCCCGCGTCGCCCTGCGGGCAGCCTATGGCTGGCTATCTCGCTCCGCTCGGTTGCCTACTCGTCCAGGTTCGGCTTTGGCGGTTTCGGGAGAAGAGCGCAAAACACCCTGACGCCGCAAGCAATATGCTTGATGTCGGTTCCGGCACATCGCAAATGATCGACTTCGTCGATGCAAGGACTCTAGCCCGTCTGGCTGGCGGAGGGCATCGGCGGGAACGGCAGCACCGAACCGTCGTTCGGCGTGGCGGCCATCGCAGCCGGGATGAGGCGGCAAGAGACGGCAAACAGCTTGATTGCCGTTTTCATGGATGATCTGTTGATACCTCACTTGTCATCGGAATTGACGAACTTGAAGACCAGACCGGCCGCTAGGCCGCCGGTGAGATCGGCCACCAGGTGGAGCCAGATTTGCGAGAAATTCACTAACTTCATTACCGCGATGCCCACCGCCACGGCGGGGTTGAACGCGCCACCGGAAAGCCCGCCGACCGCGAACGCTCCGGTCATGACCGTCATGCCGATGGCAAGTCCGTAGAATGAATTGTCCTGCTAAGAAATTGCTTTCCTGGGTGGCACGCATGAGAGAGCGAAAGCGGGCTCGCAGAGCGGGGGGTTGGGGGGAAAGGGGCCGGAACGGCGGAAAAAACGCAGCCACGGAGGCATCCAAGGCCATGGTCCGGCTGGCTCATGGCAGCAATGGGGCATGGTAGGTGAATTCATGGGAAATCCTCTCGAGCGCGAAAATAGCACGCCCAACCGCTTTGGCGAAAGAAATCTGCAAATCGCCTGAATTTTCTCGGCGGCGAGCAGGGTGGTGGCGCGGCCATGCGCCTTCGTCCATGCCTGGAGCATGCGCCACTCGGTTTGGCGGGTTGGTTGGTTGCATGAGTGTTCTCATGCGGTTAGTGTTTCGTCGGTTTGGCACCAGCGGCCGCTCGCTTCCCTTGCACGTTGCAGCGGGCCGCCCAGTCGTCCCACGCGGCGGCCATGTCCTGCACGCGTTGCGGTTCCTTGGCCGCGAGGTCGCGCATTTCGGTTAGGTCAGTGGCGAGGTGGTAGAGTTCCCACGGTTTGCCGGCCAGGGCGACGAGTTTCCAGTCGTTATCGCGCACGCTGCGGTGGCCCTCGTGTTCGATGCAGATCTGGCGTTTGGGCAGGGCCTCGCCGTTGAATGCGGGCAGCAAGCTGAGACCTTCCTGCGGCAGGATGGCAGTGCCATCGCGCTCGGTCGGATACTTGGCTCCGGTGAGCGCGCAGAGGGTCGGCATGAAGTCGGTGATGTGGCCCGGCCCGGCGGCGAGGCCAGGTGCCTTGAGCCCCGCCGGCCAGTGGACGATACAAGGGGTTAGGACGCCGCCTTCGTGGGTGTAGTGTTTGAAGAGCCGCCACGGGGTGTTGCAGGCGTGGGCCCAGCCACTGCCGTAACTGACGTAGCTGCCGGGGGCCCCGATTTCCTTCAGCGCCGCGCCCGTGTGCAGGACGTTTTGCGGGCCGCTGTTCTGGTCAAATCCCCACGGGTCCCACTCGGCGCAGGCCCCGTTGTCACTGAGGAAAATGATGACCGTGTTATCCAACTGTCCGGTCGTTTTCAGATGTGCGACGGTCCGGCCGACCGCGCGGTCCATGCGGTCCACCATGGCGGCATAGACCGCCATGCGGCGAGCCAGGTCGCGGCGGCGGTCTTCCGGCAGGGAATCCCACGCGGGGTTTTGCCGGTCCGCCCAGCCGGTTTTCACGTTCACCCAATTCGCCGGCACGGTGGCCCGCGGCGTAAGCGCGAGGTCGGCGGGCACGAGGCCGAGATTTTTCTGGCGGGCGAGGCGCTCCTCGCGGATGCGGTCCCAGCCTTTTTCGAAATACATCGACTCATAGCGTGCGATGTCGGCCTCGGGCGCGTGCAGCGGGAAGTGCGGCGCGTTGAAGGCGAGATAGAGAAACCACGGCTGCGGACCCGGCTTGCCGATGAAGTCCAGCGCGTAGTCGGCGAACACGTCGGTCGAGTAGAACTGGTCCTTCGCATACTCCCGCTTGGTGCGGCCCGGCGGCCAGCGGGTGTAAAACGGATCTTCCTGCCAGCACGAATTGAAGCCGCCGAGCATCCCGTAGAACTCATCGAAGCCGCGCTCGGTGGGCGGGTTGCGCTCGTTGAGGTGCCACTTGCCAACCATCAGCGTGCGGTAGCCGGCGGGCTTGAGCACTTCGGCCAGGGTCACCGAGTTTGGCCCCAACTTGCCGCCCAGATTGGGAAAGCCCGCCTGATGCGGCTGCAGGCCGGTTAGGATGGCCGCCCGCGTCGGCGAGCAACGTGCCGAGTTATAGAATTGGCGAAACCGCAGCCCGGCCTGCGCCAGCGCGTCGAGATTGGGCGTGGCAATCTCGCCGCCGTAGCAACCGAGGTCCGAATAACCGAGGTCGTCGGCGAGAATGAGCAGAATGTTAGGTTTGCCCGCGTCCGAGCCATGCAAGCCGGACGGCAGCATGATGGCGGCAAGCAGCAATAAGCGGGTGCGCATGGCGGCGGGCAATTTGATGACAGGGCAACGGGAGGACGGCAACTCGACACGGCTCACTACTGCCTGGCGCCACCAGGTCTTTCAGCCCGCGGTTGCCGCAAGACGCGAATCAACACGACCCTCATGAAGCCTGCCATCATCAGCCACTGTGGGGGGCTCACCCGCATTTCCCTGAGCGCGGGCCGGCACAATTTGTATTTGCGGCTGAGGCGGTTTTGCCGCTAGGCTGGCAGCCGAGAGCCCCAGATGCAACGAACCCGTATTTCGATCTGCCCGTGGCCAGTGCTGGTTTGCCTGGGCGCGACCACCCTGGCGGCGGCAAGCCCGCCCGCCGCCCTGAGCTGGCATGCGGCGGACGGGCGGTCCTTTGAAGGGGTCTTTCTCGGCAGCACGCCGGACGAGGCCAAGGCGGCATTTGCCGGACCTGCGGGCATCAGGCTGGCCGTCGATTCGGCACAACTCACTGCCGCCGAGCGCACGCGGCTTGACGACTTGACCCGCTCCGGGGCGGCGGCTCGGGCGGCTGCGCTCGCCGCTCCGTTCCGGCCCGCGTCGTCACCCGAGCGGACCAAACTTCCGCTGCTCAACCAGGAGGAATTCGGCGTGCTTGCGAATGATTGCGTTCCTAACGCCTTTGCGGCCTTCCTGTTGTGGTGGGACCAACAGGGCGTGCTGGCGGTTCCCCACCGCGGCGACGCCCGCTCGAAAGCCGACTGGCTCCACCAGCGCCTCAGCGAGTACTGCGCCACCACCGAAGCTGCGGGCACTTCCACCAGCGATGCCCGGCGCGGCCTGAGTACCTACTTCCAACGCCACCTCGCCGGCACTGCGGCCCTGCGCATCGGCAGCGATTACGATTGCACCCCCGCCAACCTCGCCCGCTACCCGGTCGGGCTCGCCGCCTGCCTGCTCAACCTCACCGTCTATCACGGCAACACCAAACAGGGCGGGCACTTCGTCGCCCTGCTCAACGCCAAGCCCGATGGCACGCTGGGCTTCCGCACCTGGGGCCTCGACTTCCAGGGCAAGCTGCGCGTGCTCCCGCCGCCCCCCGCCACCCCGGACCGCGGCCCCCGGCAGGCCCCCGCCATTACTCGCGAGATCGACATCACCAACGCCGCACGCCTGCCCACCTGGTTTCGGCAACTCCGCATCCGCTTCGTCCTCGATCCTGCCGAGTGGAACGGGCTCACCGTCGCCGTACCCTATATCTATCAGAAACAACCCGGCAGCGCGCCTGCCCCTCCCGATCCATTGTTCGACGGCCTGGCACCCGGTCCCGAACACTCGCATTGAGCCGCCCGCCGGGCGTGCCGTAGCTGCGGCGTCCCGCCGCAGGCCGTCCTGGAGGCGTCACGCCTCCAGCTTGCTGAACCCGTGGCACGGCAAACACCGCCTGCAGAAGAATTTGAACTTAACTTGACGCGCCTGCCCGGAGGGGGCGGTCAGGGCGGGATGCGGTGACGCCTTGTTTTCGCACCGATCGATCAGCCTGTTTGGCATCACCCGCCTAACCGAGGATTCTCGCCGTTAGGTTTTGCACCAACAGGGTGGCCAGGATATCCGCACAGCGTTTGACGCTCCGGGTTTCACTCTCGCCAAAGGCCGCGTCGCGGGTGAAACGCACGGCGGTCAGAACCCCGCGCACGCTTCCGGCAAGGACAAAGGGCACCGCGATCATGGCACGGGTGGTCTTGCCCAGCACGATGTCGATGGCCGGTGAATGGCGGACGTGGCCAACCGCTGCGGACACGCACGCGGGCTCACCCGTAGCCAGCACCAGGCTGACGATCCCCGAGACCAAGGGTTGGCGTTTGCCGGCGATTTCCGGTTCCAGGGGATTGAACACCGCCTCCAGCGCGGCGCCTTCCGGCCGCAGCAGCCAGAGGGTCCCACCATCGGCTCCCACCTGGCCCAAGCTGTCGGCGAACCAGGCAGACATCAGCGGAGTCACGAGTGCGGCGGCTTCCGCAGGTTGCAGGATTGCGAGTGAACGCCGGACGCACTCGGCAAGCCGAACGCCCATGTCCGCCAGTTCCGGATCCCTGACCACCAGGGCCTCCCGCTCGTCGCGGCGATTAAGCAACCGGGCGAAAAACCCGAGGCTGGCCGGATCCTGGCACAGCACCGCCACCGCCTGGCGTCGCGTTTTCGCATCCGCGGTACCCGCCGCAAGGAGTTTGAGGCTCTCATCGTGCTCCGGTTGGCCACCGGCTCCCGGTCTGCCTAACAACACGGCCGGATCGTGCTGCAGGGCCTGTTGCAGGAGGTCCGGCGTGAGTTCGCAGCCGGTGGCCTCCGCAGTGCTCACCGCCGTGGCCCGGATCAGTGCCATCGCCTCCTTGATCCAGCGGCCGGTCTGCGCCTCATGATGGCCCCAACACTGCGAAATTATCCGTTGCTCCACGCCATACAAGCCCTTCAGGCGGAGGAAGACCAAGCCCTCGGGATATTCCCGCGCCGCCGCCGCGACCCCGGCACGCAGGGCGTGCTCCGCCATCGCCACTGCTTCCTTGTCCACCTTGTCCACCTCGGCAGCGGGCATGGCCGCGTGCGCCAGTGAGAGCGACTCGCTGTTGACCTCGGTGCGTTTTTTCTCGGCGGATGCCCACCACGATTTGAGGCGGTTGGCGGCCGCCGTGCGCAGAAATGCCTCGAGGTTGTCGCCGCCTTGCCAGCGTTCGAGCAGCGACGGGGATTTGACGAAACATTCCGCCAGAATCTGCCCGGCGATCTCCACCGCCTTCTCCTGGGACCGGCCGTCGGTACGGTCGCACATGCCCACCAGCAAGCGCTCCAGCGGCTGGCGGAATCTGGCTTCCAATTCCGCCGTCGCCGCCAACCCTGCTAGAATGCCGTCGCGCAGGTCCGTGTCGCTGAGTGAGGTAGGCTCGCGTGCCATATAGCCAGCCTTGAATGGCCGCCGGGGCCGTGTCAAGCGCGTGGAGTGGTGGGACCCCCAGACCATGCCGCCACGACCGGCACGCCGGAAACCACAGCCACGGGCATGCCGCCACCAACACCGAAAAAACGATTTGCGTTTCCGCAGGCAATGAGGTAGGATTCGGGCATGCAGCCGCCACGCAACGACCCACGGGCCCGGATTTTGGAACGGGCGACGGAGCTGTTGCGGAGGCATGGGTGCCGGGCGTTGACCATGGAGTTGCTGGCCCGCGAGCTGGGGGTGAGCAAGAAGACGCTGTATGCCGTGGTGCCATCCAAGGAGGCGCTGGTGGAGGCGATGATCCGGCGGTTTGTGGGCGAGTTGCGGTCCTCGTTGGAGGCGGTGCTGGAGGTTCCCGGAACCGACTATTCGCGGCGCAAGGAGGAGTTTTTCGCCACGGTGTTTGGGGCGCTAGGGCGTCTGCCGCCGCAGGTGTTTCAAGACATTGACCGCGAATACCCGAGCTTGCGGCAGCGGATCGAGGCGATTCGCGGCGAGCTGTTGCCGACCATGTTAGGACGGCTGTTGCGGCTGGGAGCCGCCGAGGACAAGGTGCGTGCCGATGTGGATCCGGCATTTTTTTGCACCGTGTTTCTCGCCGGGGTGAATGCGCTGTTGCGGGCGGAAACCCTGGACCGCTTCCGCCTGCATCCGGCGGAAATGGCCGCACGCCTGGCCAAGTTGCTCTTCGACGGCATCGCCACCCGTCCCACTCGCACCCGCAAATCCTCCGCATGAAAAGGTGGCTCATCATCTTGGTGCTGCTGACGGCCGCCGCCGCCATCGGGTGGCAGATCCGGGGGAAATTCCACCCCGCAGCCGCGCCTCTAACACTTTATGGCAACGTCGATATCCGGGGTGTTGATCTCGGTTTCCGGGTGGCGGGCCGTTTGTTAGAAGTGCTGCGGGACGAAGGGGACGCGGTGCGGGCCGGCGATTTGCTGGCCCGCATCGATGCCCAGCCTTATGCCCATGAACTCGCGCGTGCCGAAGCCGCGTTGGCGGCCGCAGAGGCCGACCAGCGGCTGAAGCAAGCCGGATACCGCAGCGAGGACATCGAGCAGGCGCGGGCGGCCTTGGAAGAAAGCCGGGTGGTGGCCATGGACGCCACGCGTGCGCACCGGCGGCAGGTCGAGTTGGTGGGAGGCGGTGGCACGTCGCGACAGAATTTGGAGAGTGCGGAAGCCGCCCTCGACCAAGCGAAGCAGCGGGTGAAGGTGAACGAGGCGAAATTGAAGTTGCTGGAGGCCGGGTTTCGTGCCGAGGAAATCGCCGCCGCCGCCGCCACGGTGGCCCAGGCGCAAGCCGCGCGTGCCAGCGCCGCCCTGCAGGTGGAAGATACGCAACTCAAGGCGCCGGCTGCTGGCATCGTGCTCACCCGCGTGCTCGAACCGGGTGCGATCATGCAGGCCGGGGCCACGGTGATTTCCCTATCCCTGGAACATCCGGTGTGGGTGCGTGCCTACGTTCACGAGAGCGAACTGGGACGGGTGCCACCTGGCACGAAAGTGTTACTCACCACTGATGGCCGGCCGCAGCAGCCGTTCCATGGCAAAGTCGGGTTTGTCTCGCCCCGCGCCGAGTTCACGCCGAAATCAGTGGAAACGCCCGAGCTGCGCACCTCGCTGGTCTATCGGCTGCGGATTGTCGTTGATGATGCGGACGCCTCATTGCGGCAGGGCATGCCGGTCACCGTTTCGTTAGACTCAACCCCGCAGTGATGTGTCGGACGTCGTTGTCAGTTTTGCAAACCTAACCAAGTCGTTTCCGGGGATGGACTCACCGGCGCTGGACGCGGTGACGGGTGAAATCCGCAGCGGGTTCATCACCGGCCTGGTCGGCCCGGACGGGGCGGGCAAAACCACGCTGTTGCGGCTCATCGCGGGTTTGTTAGTGCCCGGTTCCGGCACGCTCACCACCCTTGGGAGCGATCCGTCGCGCGAGGCTGCGGCGATCCATCGCGAGATCGGATACATGCCGCAGAAGTTCGGCTTGTATGAGGACCTCTCGGTGCTGGAGAATCTAACGCTGCACGCCGACCTGCGCAACGTCACGGGGGCGGAGCGCGTGGCAAGCTTCGCGCGTCTGTTGGCTTTCACCGATTTGCAGCGCTTCAGCGGGCGGTTTGCCGGCAAGCTTTCCGGTGGGATGAAACAAAAGCTCGGGCTGGCCTGCGCGTTGTTAGGCAAGCCGCGCTTGCTGTTGCTGGACGAGCCGGGCGTGGGCGTGGACCCGATCTCCCGCAAGGAACTCCGCAACATGGTCGGGCGGCTGGTGGATGAAGGCATCGCCGTGGTCTGGAGCACGGCCTATCTGGAGGAGGCGGAGTTGTGCGGCACCACGCTGGTGCTCAACGAGGGCAAACTGATTTTTTCCGGAGCGCCGGATGTCATGACCGCGCCGCTGGCCGGGCGCTGCTGGCATCTGAAAAACCCCGCAGGAAACAAGCGCCGCCTGCTGGCCCAAGCGCTGTCCCACCCGGCCGTCAGCGATGGCACGATCCAAGGCCGCCACCTCCGTCTCACATTTCGCGCCAACTCGCCGCTGCTGCCGCCGGACTTTCCGCCGGCAGCGCTCGGCGCGCCGCCCGCCACCGAGTGGGCGCCGGTGGCAGCCCGCTTCGAGGACGCGTTCATCGACCGCATGGGCGGCGGACCGGGTGGCGAGTCGGTGCTGGCCCGCCATGTGCGCGCCATTCCCAGTGCCGGGGAAGTCGTCATCGAGGCGGACCAACTCACCAAGAAATTCGGAGAGTTCGCCGCCACCGACGCGGTCACCTTCCAGGTCCGCCGCGGCGAGGTCTATGGATTGTTAGGTCCCAACGGAGCCGGCAAGTCCACCACTTTCAAGATGATGTGCGGACTGCTCAAACCCAGCTCGGGACGAGCGACGGTGGTCGGGCTCGACCTGCGGCGCAGCGCTGGCCGGGCACGCCAGAAGCTCGGTTACATGGCCCAGAAATTCTCGCTCTACGGCAGCCTGACGGTCCGCCGGAACCTGGAGTTTTTTTCCGGCATCTACGGCCTGACCGGATCGCAACGGCGGAGCAAGACCGCCACCATGGCGGAAATCTTCCACCTCGGGCCGTTGCTTGAGGTCAAGACCGACTCGTTGTCGTTAGGTTTCAAGCAACGGCTGGCGCTGGCCTGTGCGGTGATGCACGAGCCGGACATCCTGTTTTTGGACGAACCCACCTCGGGCGTGGACCCGGTGACCCGCCGCGAGTTTTGGACGCACATCAACGGCCTCGTCGAGCGCGGCGTGACGGTGATGGTGACCACCCATTTCATGGATGAGGCGGAATACTGCGACCGCATCGGCCTGGTGTTCCGCGGCCAACTCATCGCCGCCGGCACCCCCGATGAACTCAAGGCCCTGACCGCCACGGACGACAACCCCGACCCGACGATGGAGGACGCCTTCATCGCCCTGATCCAAGGAAGGGAGGAGGCGTGAACCGGCGGTCCTGGCGGCGGCTGCGGGCGCTTTGTTGGAAGGAGACGCTGCAGATTTTCCGCGACCCCAGCAGCATTCTGATCGCGTTCTTCATGCCCATGCTCATGTTGTTCATCTTCGGCTATGGCATCAACCTGGATTTTTCCAAACTGCGCATCGGGCTGCGGCTGGAAGATGGCGGCGCCGAGGCGTCGGCGTTCGCCGCGGCCCTGCGCGGCTCGCCGTGGCTTGAGGTCCGGGCCTATGACTCGCGTGCGGCGCTGGAACGCGCGCTGGTGGACTCGCAAATCCGCGGCTACGTCATCATCCAACAGGATTTCTCGCGCAAGCTGCAACAAGCGGGTGTCACCGCGCCGGTGCAGTTGGTGGCCGACGGCAGCGAACCTAACATCGCCCAGTTCGTGCGGGCCACGGTCAGCGGCGTGTGGCAGACGTGGCAGATGCAGCGTGCCGGGGACTGCGGCGAGGAGCTGCGGCGCGAGATCGTGTTAGAGCCGCGGATGTGGTTCAACCCGTCGGCCGAGAGCCGCAATTTCATCATTCCCGGGTCGATCACGGTGATCATGACGGTGATTGGGGCCTTGCTCACCTCGCTGGTGGTGGCACGGGAATGGGAGCGTGGCACGATGGAGGCGCTGCTGGCCTCACCGGTGACGCGCACGGAACTTCTGCTCAGCAAGATCCTGCCGTATTACGGGCTCGGCATGATTTCACTGTTGCTTTGCGTGGGCGTGGCGCACTGGGTGCTGCACGTGCCCTTCCGCGGGACGATCACCGCGCTGTGGGTCGTTGGCTCGTTGTTCCTGCTGAGTGTGTTAGGCATCGGGCTGGCGATTTCCACGGGCATGCGCAACCAATTCAACGCCGCGCAAGCCGCATTGAACGCGGCGTTTCTGCCGGCGGTGATGCTATCGGGCTTCATTTATGAGATTTCGAGCATGCCGCTGGTGCTGCGCGGCGTGACGCATATCATTCCGGCGCGGTATTTCGTCTCGTCGATGCAAACAATCTTCCAGGCCGGAACGCAGTGGCAACTCCTGCTGCCGGACATATTGATGTTAGGCTGCACCACCGTCGTCTTCATCGGCCTGACCGCAAAGCTCACGAAAAGGAGGATGGAATGAATGTTTTGAGTCGTCTTGATGCGCTGGTGCGCAAGGAATTCCAGTCGCTGCTCAGCACCAAGAGCGGGCGGCTGTTGCTGATTGTGCCGGTGATCATCCAGACGGCGTTGTTTCCGTTTGCAGCGACGCTGGAGGTGAAGAACGCGTCCTTGGCGGTATGCAACGAGGACCGCGGCCGGGCCTCGGTGGAGATGATGCAACGCTTTGCGGCGTCCGGCGCGTTCACCCGCATTATCCCGGTGTGGAGCGCGGCGCAGTTGGGCGAGGCCATTGACACCCGCGAGGCCATGCTCGCGGTCCACATTCCGGCGGACTTCTCGCGGAAGATCGCCGCCGGCGAAACCTCGCCGGTCCAAGTGATCCTCGACGGCCGCCGCTCAAACAGCTCGCAGATTGCCTTGAGCTATCTGCAATCCGTGCTGGATGTTTACCTCAAGGATCGCGCCGGTGCTGCCGGGCGGGTGCTTCCCTCCGAGATAGTCGCGCGCAACGGGTTTGTCCCGAACTTGGAATACACCTATTTCATCCTGCCGAGTTTGGTCGCCATCATCACCACCATCGGCTCGCTCATTGTCACCGCGCTGTCGGTCGCGCGGGAGCGGGAGCAGGGGACTTTCGAGCAGTTGCTGGTGTCGCCGCTGTCGCCTGAGATGATCATGCTCGGCAAGGCGGTGCCCGCGGTGGCGGTGGGCTTTTTCCAGGCGACGTTGATTCTGATTGCGGCGGTGTGCATCTATGACGTGCCATTCCGCGGTAACCTGGCCTTGCTGTATGGGGCGATGTTCTTCTATGCGTTGGCCTTGGTGGGGGTGGGCTTGTTCATATCATCCATCAGCAAGACCCAGCAGCAGGCGTTTCTCGGCGCCTTTGTCTTCATGGTGCCGGCGATCCTTCTATCAGGCTACACCGCGCCGGTGGAAAACATGCCGCTCTGGCTCCAGCATCTGACCTGGGTCAATCCGGTGCGCCATTTCGTGGAAGTCGTCAAAGGGGTGTTTCTCAAGGACGCTTCGTTTGGCAGGGTACTCGGGCTGGTGCTGCCACTGGTGGTCATCAGCAGCGCCACCCTTTCGCTCGCCGCGTTGATGTTCCGCCGCAAGACGGCCTGAGCCCCCCACACGGCTCACCTGCTCACAGGTTCGTGGCATGGACTGCCCAAGGTTGATCGCAACCGGATGCTGTGGTAGCATTTCGGGTGGCAGCAGTGCCGATGCGGTGTCATGTCTTGCCCTTACTTGATCATTGAATGTTGGAAGTTGAATGTTGAATGTTGAGATCTTCGGCTTGAAGCATGGTGTAGCCGCAACTCTCCCGGTTGAGCCACACCGCTGTGGCAGGTAACAGGAACTGGCACCCACATCTGCCGCCAGTGACCAACCCTGGCCTAACATCTCCGACCGGATGCCGCTCCCGGCACCCCCGGAAGGTGCCCAGTCATTTGCCGGGATGCCTTGCCAATTCCTTGTCAATTCAAGGTCCAGCTCAGCAAATGTAAAATTTTCAAACTTTTCCAATGCGCTGTTCTTTTGAACGGCTATCTTGTCGCCATGTCCCCGCCACCGCCTCCCTCACCGGCCGCTTCCGCCGCGACTCCAGCACGGCTGAATTTCCTCCACCGCCTCGAATCCCTCGCCATACGCGACTACTACGTTCGCTGGGCCGAGGCCTGGAGCAACCCGCCAAATGGATTGATGATTGATGAGTGATGATTGTTGAATTTTGATTTCAGAAGTGACTGAAAGGCGAATTCTTCATCTTCCATTCAAACCTCAAAAATCAACACTCAGCACTCAGCAATCTCCTTCCAACCGCCGACACCACGTCCGCCTACTTCGACGCCCTCGGCCGCTCCACCCACCTTGCCGACTGGTAGTTCAGGCAGGCCGTTG
>JAPLUI010000549.1 GCA_026397725.1 Verrucomicrobiota bacterium
GACCGAACGCTTCAACGAATGGCTCATGGACAAGGCCAAGGCCGGTGTGAATTTCAGCGCCGAGCAACTCGCGTGGCTGGGCCTCATCCGCGACCACATCGCCACCAGCCTGAGCATCGAGCCGGAGGATTTGGAACTCTCTCCGTTCAACCAGCGCGGCGGCCTGGGCAAGGCGCATCAGCTTTTCGGGAATGACTTGAACCGCATTCTCGATGAACTCAATCTGGCGCTCGTCGCATGAACAAGCCCAAACCCGACTCCAAATCTGTCAAAGCCGTATCCGAGCCGGTCGCGGCAGGATACGAGCATTTGCTGGGAGGGATCGATCTCTTGATTGCGACCGCACGCAGCTTTGCCGCTCGGGCGGCGAACGCGGTCATGACCGCCACCTATTGGGACGCGGGCCGGCAGATTGTGGAGTTCGAGCAGGGAGGAAGAGCCCGCGCCGCGTATGGGGCCGCCTTGCTGGAGCGACTCTCGACTGATCTCACCACCAAACATGGCCGTGGCTTCAGCGTGGATAATCTTGAGCGCTTCCGCTTGCTTTATCTCCGCTTCCCACTGCCCGAGATTTCCGCAACGCCGTTGCGGATTTCCGAATCGCCGATTCGGAAAGCGGAGGTGCCGACTCTCTCAGGCAGGATTTCCGCAACACCGTTGCGGAAATCGGACCCCGCCCTCCTCGCTTGGATTGAAACCCTCGCCTCCCGCCTGCCGCTCTCCTGGTCCCACTACACGCGGCTCATTCGCCTCAAATCGAACGAGGCTTTCACCTTCTACCATGCGGAGGCCCTGCGTGGCGGCTGGACGATCAAGCAACTCGATCGCCAGATCGGCTCCGGGTTTTACGAGCGGGCGATCCTCTCGAAAAACAAAGCCGCCATGCTCACGAAGGGCGGCAAAGCCCAGCCTGACGATGCCATCACCCCGGACGAACAGATTCGCGATCCTCTCGTGCTCGAGTTCCTGAATCTGCGCGACGAATACTCGGAAACCGATCTCGAGAACGCCCTCATCCGCCATCTGGAAACCTTCCTCATGGAACTCGGCGGCGATTTCGCCTTCATCGGACGCCAGCGCCGCCTTCGCATTGGCAGCGAGTGGTATCGTGTCGATCTGCTGTTCTTCCACCGCCGGTTGCGCTGCCTCATCGTCATCGATCTCAAGCTTGGCAAATTCACCCATGCCGACGCCGGCCAGATGCACCTCTATCTGAACTACGCCCGCGAACACTGGACCCACGACGGCGAGAACCCGCCCGTCGGTCTCATCCTCTGCGCCGAGAAAGATGAATCCGTCGCCAAATACGCCCTCGAAAACCTTGGCAGCAAAGTGCTCGCCCGCGAATACCAGATGCTGCTGCCGAACGAGAAACTGCTCGCCGCCGAACTGGAGAAGACACGTCACCAACTCGAATCAAGAACATGATGGCGACGCGTAAGACACCAGCCCCATCGGGGCGAAAGAAACCAGCCAAGGACAAGGCCCTGGGGAAAGCCACCCCCACGATTCCCAGCCCTGAGCCGGAGCGCAGCGGAGACAGACCGCCGACAGGCGGCCCCGTAGGGGTGACCGAAGGGAATCAACGGGCGAAAGAAGGCGCGTGGCCAGTTGTCCCGCTCAGTGAAGTCGTCGAAATCAATTCGCGTGCCGGCGACGACAAACTCGCCGACGATACGCTGGCGTCATTCATCCCGATGAAGTGCGTCGAGGAAGAAAGCGGACGGTTCGAGCCACTCGGCGACCGAAAGGTTGGCGACGTCCGCAAAGGCTACACCCCATTTCGCGAAGGGGACGTTCTGTTTGCCAAGGTCACGCCGTGCATGGAGAACGGAAAAGGCGCGGTGATGAAAGGCCTGACCAATGGGATTGGCTTTGGTTCGACGGAGTTTTTCGCTCTTCGCCCGGCAGACCGTCTGGACGCCAACTACCTCTTTCATTTCGTGCTCCAGAGCAGCTTCCGACAGCAAGCTGCGCGGAACATGACTGGCGCTGTTGGTTTGCGGCGCGTTCCAAAATCCTATTTGGAGCAACAGCCCATCCCGCTCCCCCCCCTCCACGAACAACGCCGCATCGTGGCGGAGATTGAGAAGCAATTCACACGGCTGGAGGCGGGGGTGGCGGCGTTGCGGCGGGTGCAGGCCAACCTCAAACGCTACCGCGCCGCCGTCCTCAAAGCCGCCTGCGAAGGAAAGCTGGTTCCTACGGAACACGAGCTTTCCAAGGCAGAAGGCAGAAGGATGAAGGATGAAAACAAACGTCCGAAGTCCGCCGCCTCTTCTTCATCTTTCATCCTTCATAATTCATCCTTTGAGTCTGGCGCAGCCCTGCTCGCCCGAATCCTCACCGAGCGCCGCCAAAACTGGAACGGACGTGGGAAATACAAAGAGCCTGCCGCGCCGGACACTTCGAGTCTTCCGGAAATACCGGATAACTGGACTTGGGCGACGGTACAACAACTCGCTGCGCCCGAACCAAACTCCATCACCGACGGCCCGTTTGGCTCGAATCTGAAGACCGAGCATTACATGAGCAGCGGTCCACGTGTCATCCGGCTTCAGAACATCGGAGACGGCGTTTACGTCGATGAAGAAGCACACATCTCCCAAGCGCACTTTGAACGCCTTCACAAGCACCGCATCTTCGCAGGTGATGTCGTCATTGCCGGGTTCGGAGAAGACCCGCCGCGCTCCTGCATCATTCCAGAAGCGCTTGGCCCAGCTATAGTCAAAGCTGATTGCATCCGCTTCAAGCCGCATAGTTCCGTCATGCCGAAATACATGAACGCTGCCCTGAACTCTGACACAGTTCGCAAGCGAACGAAGGGAATGGTCCACGGCGTCGGTCGTCCACGGCTGAATCTCGGCGAAATCAAATCCATCGTGCTACCGCTTCCCCCCCCCGCCGAGCAGACGCGGATCGTGGCGGAAGTGGAGCGGCGGTTAAGCGTGGTGGAGGAGTTGGAAGCAGTGGTGTCCGCCAACCTCCAGCGCGCCACACGCCTCAGGCAGTCCATTTTGCAGAAAGCATTCACTGGAGAACTCACTAGACCCAACGAACTATGAAACTTGCACGCCTCCGAATCAGGAATTTCCGCTGCTACAAAGATGAAGTCGCTATCGACTTCGAGGACATGACGGCATTCATCGGCAAGAACGACGTAGGCAAGTCGACCGTTATGGACGCGCTCGATATCTTCCTGAACGAAGGCACGCCAGACAAGCACGACGCAACGAAGGACGGTGAAGGGAAGGACCTCTCAATAATCTGCGAGTTTACTCGACTTCCTGCCAGTGTGGTTATCGACGAAGACTACCCGACATCCTTTCATGCGGAGCATCTCCTCAATGCGGCAGGGAGGCTCGAGATTCACAAGACATTTAGTGGCCATCTCGCCACGCCCAAGTGCACTAGCGTTGCCGCCTTCGCTGTTCATCCAACTGCTGACGGAGTTGCAGACCTTCTGCAACTGAAGAACCCGGAGTTAAAGAAGCGGGCGGAAAAACTGAAGGTTGACCTGACTGGTATCGACCAAAAGGTGAACGCTCAATTGAGACAGCGTATCCGTGAGACGATTGGCGACTTGGAACTCAGCGCGGTTCTTGATCCTCTCAACGAGGAGAAAACAAATATGCCGTGGGATGGGATTAAGGCTCATGTTCCCCTGCTTGCGTTGTTCAAGTCCGACCGCGCCAGCACAGACCAAGACCCCGAAGCGCAAGACCCGTTAAAGACTGCGGTCAAGGAGGCAATCAAGCAGCGAGAAGCCGAACTAAACGAAATCGCCGCGCACGTCGAAACTGAGGTTCGCCGCATTGCAAAGGCGACGTTGGATAAGCTCAAGGAGATGGATGAATCTCTTGCGCAGCAACTGAACCCCCAGATAGCGCTCAAGAAATGGGACACACTTTTCAACGTCAGTATCACTGGTGACGAAGATATCCCAATCAACAAGCGAGGAAGTGGGGTGAAAAGATTGGTCTTGCTGAACTTCTTCCGCGCAAAAGCCGAACAGCAGTCTCGTGAGAAGAGTAACGCTCCAGTAATTTATGGTATCGAAGAACCAGAAACAAGCCAGCACCCTCACAATCAGCGTCTTCTTCTCACCGCGCTAATGGATTTGGCCACCGACAATCAGGTGGTTATTACGACGCATACCCCAATGCTGGCACGCACGCTTCCGGACAAATGCTTGCGATACATTCACCTTAAAGCTGATAAGACGCGGGAAGTCCTCATTGGCGGGGGCGAAACCAACAAGCTATTCGCTTCATCGCTGGGCGTGCTTCCGGATAACTCCATCAAGCTTTTTGTTGGTGTGGAGGGACGGCACGATATCACTTTTCTGAAGCACATAGCAAAGATACTCCGACAGGCTGACTGCGACGTGTTCGACTTGGAGAAGATGGAACTCGAAGGGGAATTGATTTTCTTTCCCTTGGGAGGGTCGTCGTTGGCGCTTTGGACTTCCCGCCTTGAGCCGCTGGCGCGGCCTGAATTTCATCTATTCGACAGGGATGAACAGCCGCCAGCAGCCGCAAAGTATCAGGATGAGGCAGACGCTATTAATCTCAGGTCACGATGCAAAGCCATAGTGACAGGTAAGAAAGAGATCGAGAACTACCTTCATCATGATGCGATCAACGAAGCCTACACTCGGGTTTGCAACATGACGCTTGGTTTGGCAGCGGATTTCGCCGCGTTTGATGACGTTCCAGTCAAGATTGCTCAAATGGTCCACGCAGCGTCGGGCAGTCCTACCATATGGGATGCACTCGACGAAGAAACGCGTGGTAAGAAGGTCTCAAAGGCGAAGCGCAACCTCAACGAGCATGCAGCTTCCTCGATGACTAAGGCTCGTTTGGATGAAGTCGATCCTGATGGTCATGTGATTAGCTGGTTCAACGCTATGAAAGTTCTAGCCAATGCCTAACCTGCTCAGCTCGTTCAGAAGTTGAGGAATTAGTATGTCGCCGCCGTCCCATTCAATACGCCCTAAGGCTCAAGCCACGGAAGTCGCATACGAGCTGCATACTTTGGGTTGGAAGGCGTTTCAATACCTCTGCGTCACGATAACGGGAGAGCTATGGGGGCAAACTGTTCAGAGTTTTTTTGACTCTCACGACGGTGGACGAGATGGCGCATTTCACGGGATGTGGAAAGGAAAAGATGGCGAATCTTTCGAAGGTTCATTTACCGCCCAATGCAAGTTCACGGCAAAAGCAGACAGGCAAATTCGACTTGCTGACCTCAAAGACGAATTGAGGAAAGCAGAGCGCGTTGCCGCACGCGGACTTGCAGATAACTACTTCCTTTTCACCAATGCCCGGGTCACAGGAGCTGCAGGGGTAAAGATTCGTGAAGCTTTTCTACAAGTTGAAGGCATTAAGCAATTCGCTGTGTATGGCGCCGACCGGATTTCGTGTTTCATTCGAGAATCATCACGCCTGCGGATGCTGGTTCCGCGTGTTTACGGCTTGGGTGATCTAAGCCAGATTCTCGACGAGCGCGCTCACAACCAAGCTAAAGAGATACTGAGCGCCCTCGGAGACGACCTGGGGAAATTCGTCATCACTGAAGCATATCAGCACAGTGCAAAGGCTCTGGTGGAACATGGCTTTGTCTTGCTACTCGGCGAAGCGGCTTGCGGCAAGTCGACCATCGCTGCGGCCTTGGCTGTTAGTGCGCTGGACGAGTGGGGGTGTGCTACGTTCAAAATTCGCAACGCGGATGATTTTGTGGCGCACTCGAATCCACTTGAGCCGAAACAGTTTTTTTGGGTGGACGATGCGTTCGGAGCGACGCAATACGATTGGGCGAGCGCATCAGAGTGGAATAGGGTTTTCCCGCACATTCAAGCCGCTATCCGGCGCGGGGCGCGAGTGCTCTTCACATCGCGCGATCACATTTACAAATCGGCTCGCCAATTTCTTAAAGAATCCGCGCTCCCCGTTCTCCGCGAGTCTCAAGTGGTGATTCATGTCGAGCAGCTAAGTAAGGAAGAGAAGGAGCAGATTCTATACAACCACATTCGGCTTGGCAGCCAGCCAGACAAATTCAAGACCAAGGTTAAACCGCTTCTTTCAGACGTCGCAGCACACCCCAACTTCAGCCCCGAAATCGCACGGAGGTTGGGCAATCCGCTATTCACGAGTCGGCTTGTGGTTTGCAAGGGTAGCCTTGATAATTTCGTTGCTCATCCGGTGGAACTGCTCTGCGAAATCGTCCGCACCATCGACTCTGGCAGTCGGTCTGCTTTGGCGTTGGTTTTCATGCGAGGCGGCAACTTGCCCAGTCCGGTCAAAATGACAAAGGATGAGGAGAATGCGGTTTCATTGATGGGCGGCTCTACTTCAGAGGTGCGAACTGCTCTGAACTCTCTGGATGGCAGCCTGGTTATTCAATCAATGCAGGGGGGCACCTATTCATGGCGGTTCAAACACCCAACTGTGCGCGATGCATTCGGTACCGTCATCGCTGAAGACCGTGAATTGATGGACATCTACCTTGCTGGCACCCCACTCGATAGGTTGTTGAATGAGGTGACGTGTGGTGATATTGGTGTCCCAGGTGTGAAGGTCATCGTTCCGTCAGACCGATATGAATTGCTCATTACCCGGCTGGAAACAATTGATGACACCGTGATGATGGCATGGCAACTGCAGCGCTTTCTTGCTTTCCGCTGTGACCGCGAATTCTTGGGACACTACATCGCCAAATATCCCGAGTTCGTTCATGGTTTGAGGGTTGGCTCTTACATCTATGCAGACTCCGGTGTGGATACTCTGGTGCGGCTTCACGAATTTGGTTTTCTGCCAGAGTGCAAGAGATTCGAGGTTGCAGCCACGATTCGCGAATTGGCGGTCGAGACCCCTGACTCAGGCTTTCTTCGGGAAGGAGTTCGCGGGTTTCTAACATCTGAGGAATTTGGAACAATCCTTGAGGACATCCGGACAAAACTCTTGCCAAACCTGGGTGGTACTATTGAGAGCTGGCGGGGCACCTACGATGCGGAGTGGAACAACGACCCCGAGAATCACTTCGACGAACTTGTGAGCGCACTGAAGGATTTTCGTGACGAACTAGTTGAGTATCCTGATGCAAAAGCTCCCATTGAATGGGCGTTGGTGAAAATTAGTGAAGTCATCGAGGATTTGCGATCAAACCAATCAGCAGATCGGGACTCCGACGTCTTCCGCTGGGAATCTTCCGGTGGAAAGAGCGATGACACCTCCCGTTCGATCTTCGATGATGTCGACCAGTGAACATTTTCATATTTGATTGATCACCATGAGCAACTCTCAACAACTCGTTCAAAAACTTTGGAACTACTGCAACATCCTGCGGGATGACGGCCTGTCCTACGGCGACTACGTCGAGCAGCTCACGTTTCTGCTGTTCCTGAAAATGGCGGATGAGCAGGCCAGACCGCCGTTCAACAAGCCGTCGCCGATTCCCAAGGGCAAGGACTGGCCGGCCTTGCTGGCCAAGGATGGTGACGAGCTGGAAATCCATTACCGCCACACCTTGGAGGACCTCGGCAAGCGGTCGGGCATGCTCGGTGTCATTTTCCGCAAGGCGCAGAACAAGATCCAGGACCCGGCCAAACTCCGCCGGCTCATCGTGGACCTGATCGACAAGGAGCAGTGGTCGAGCCTCTCCGCCGACGTGAAGGGCGACGCCTACGAGGGCTTGCTGCAAAAGAACGCCGAGGACGTGAAAGGCGGCGCGGGTCAATACTTCACGCCGCGCGCCCTGATCGCGGCGATGGTGGACGTGGTGCAACCCGCACCTGGGAACACGATTTGCGACCCGGCCTGTGGCACGGGCGGATTCCTGCTCGCGGCGCATGATTACCTGGCCAAGCACCACGCGCTCGACCGGGCGCAGAAGAAGAAGCTCAAGAGCGGCACGTTCTTCGGCATCGAGCTGGTGGACAGCGTCACGCGTCTTTGTGCGATGAATCTGTTGCTGCACGGGATCGGCGGGGACTTGGAGGAGGACTTGCCGGTCGTCACCAAGGACGCACTGGGCGGCAAGCACGGCGAATACGATATGGTCCTGGCCAATCCTCCTTTCGGCAAGAAAAGCAGCGTCACCATCGTCAACGAGGCGGGCGAGTCGTCCAAGGAAAGCCTCATCATCAACCGTGACGATTTCTGGGCATCCACGAGCAACAAGCAGCTCAACTTCCTCCAGCACATCTTCACCATCCTCAAGCAGCACGGCCGCGCGGCGGTGGTGCTGCCGGACAACGTGCTGTTTGAAGGCGGCGCGGGCGAAACCATCCGGCGCGAACTGCTCAAGCAGGCGGACGTGCATACGCTCCTGCGCCTGCCCACCGGCATCTTCTACGCGCAGGGCGTGAAGGCCAACGTCCTGTTTTTCGACCGCAAGCCGGCGCAGGAAAAGACGTGGACCCAGAAGCTCTGGATCTATGACCTGCGCACCAACCTGCATTTCACGCTCAAGGAGAACACGCTGAAGCGCGGCGATCTCGACGATTTCGTGGGGTGCTATTTCGGCGAGCCTTGTAGGGGCGGTGTGTCACCGCCGAAAGAGGGGAAGAGAGGGAAGCAAGCGACGAGAGGAAAACCAGCGACGGTCGCAGACCGCTGCTACAGTGGGACCCGCCACGAGCGGGTTGAAACCGAGCGTTTCAAGTGTTTTACCTACGAGGGGCTAACCAAGCGTGACAAGGTGAACCTCGATATTTTCTGGCTGAAGGACGACGCCCTGGAAGAATCCGCGAATTTGCCCGCGCCAGAAATCATTGCCGCCGACATTACAGCCGATTTGGAAGCGGCCCTGGAACAGTTCGCGACGATCGCGGATGATTTGAAACCATAAGCAGAAGAGTAACCATGTCTAATCCACAAGTTCAAAACAACAACAAACAAGGGAACTTACCATGAAACTGCTAAAAACCACCGCCACCGCATTATCCCTGCTGGTGACCGCATGGCCCTGCACCGCCGCTGACTGCTTCCTCAAGAATCGCGCCAAACAAGCATCCAAATGAAACCATGGCTACTACTGTCCGTGTTCCTGGCTGTCACCAACGGCATGGGTGAGACATTGGCCACGGAATCGGCTGCTGTCCTGAAACGCAATCTGCTGGCTGCGCACCGGGATGAATTGAGGCGCATCGCCTTTACCAAGCATTTTGACATGGGCGGCTCCCATTACGCATATACGGATGCCGTCAGCGACGAGGATACCCTCAATCCCAGCGGGACGGTCAAGGAGTTCAACCTCACGGGTGGCTCCAGCTTGTGCCTGCTGGAAACCGGTGATGACTACGAGTTCAAGGAGAACACCCTGATCCAGGACGATGACGGCGTGTTCCGTGACCCGGACGTGTCGTATGACGGCAAGCGGATCCTCTTTGCCTGGAAAAAGTCGGCGCGGGCAATGACCATCATTTGCTAGAGAAAACGAATCAGATGACCAGGAGATTAGTCTTGTTGTACGGGATGACCGCAATGTTGCTGCCGCTGGCAGGGCTGCATGCCGCCGGGTTGCCTGTCGCCGTCACCGACAAGGATAGCCAGCGTGGCGCGAAGGATGCGCCGTTACAAACCACCCGGCACGCAGCCGATCCCATCCAACCGGGCGAGGATTCACACCTCGGGTTGCTGGCAATGAGGAGCCCTGGAAAACCGCCGAATATAGTATATATTCTTTGTGACGATCTGGGGTATGGAGATGTCAAATGCCTGAACCCCCAGGGGAAGATTGCGACGCCCAACATTGACCGGCTTGCGGGAGCCGGCATGGTTTTTACTGACGCGCATTCCGGGTCTTCGGTCTGCACGCCGACACGCTATGGGATCATTACCGGGCGCTACTGCTGGCGGACGCGGGTGCAGCAAGGGGTTCTCGAGGGGTATTCGCAGCGGTTGATCGCCCCTGGCCGGGTCACGGTTGCCTCGCTCCTCAAACAGGCGGGATACACCACGGCCTGTTTCGGCAAGTGGCATCTTGGAATGGACTGGGCGTTGACCAACGGCGACCCCTCGGGCGACAAGATCAGGAACGCCGCCAATGTCGATTTCGGCAACCCGGTCAAAGGGGGGCCGTCCGACTGTGGGTTTGATGATTTCTATGGCATTGCGGCGTCGTTGGACATGCCACCTTACGTGTATATTGAGAATGACAAGGCTGTTAGCATCCCCACCGAAATCACCAATGAGGGAGGACGTCCGGGATTGACGGCCACGGGCTTCAAGGCCGTTGAGGTGCTGCCAACCCTAACCCGGAAAACGGTTGGGTACATTGACCGTCAGTGCGCCGGTGCAAAGAACGACAAGCCATTCTTCATCTACCTGCCGTTGAATTCACCGCACACGCCGATTGTGCCGTCCGCAGAGTGGCGGGGGAAGAGCACCCTGGGCAGGTACGGCGATTTTGTGATGGAAACCGACTGGGCGGTTGGTGAGGTGATGGCTGCCCTTGAGCGTAACGGAATTGCGGACCATACCCTGGTGATATTCACCAGCGACAATGGTTGTTCGCCGGCTGCCGGGATTCCCGAACTCGAGTCTAAAGGGCATTCTCCCAATCACATCTTCCGCGGGCACAAGGCGGACATCTGGGATGGAGGGCACAGAATCCCGTTCATCTGCCGCTGGCCAGGCAAGATCAAGGCGGGATCTAACAGCAGCCAATTGACCTGTCTGACTGATTTGATGGCGACGTGTGCGGAGATTGCCGGACTCAAGGTTCCGGATGATGCCGGAGAGGACAGTGTGAGCATGCTGCCTGCCTTGCTGGGCCGGGATGCGGGTCCCTTGCGCGAAGCGGTGGTGCACCATTCGATTGAGGGGAAGTTCGCCATCCGTCAGGGAAACTGGAAACTGGAATTGTGCCCCGGTTCAGGAGGATGGAGCAAACCAAAAGAGGCCGACGCCTCAAAGCAGGGCCTGCCCAAGGTGCAGCTCTACGACATGTCAGGCGACGTCGGGGAGAGCGTCAATGTGCAGGACCAACACCCTGACCTGGTGGAGCGCCTGACCCGGTTGCTTGAGAAATACGTCGCCGAGGGGCGCAGCACGCCGGGTGCCGCCCAGAAAAATGATGTCATGGTGGATATCTGGAAAGGGAACCAGGATGCCAAAATCACCCCTGCAACGGAGGGTAAGAAACTATGAGGCACATTCTTTGATCCCCAACCGTGAAACACATGCACCACACACTGACCGCCCCATTGAAATCCACCGCCATCCGGGGCTACGATTCGTTCCAAGCGAGGCGGCTCATGCCGGAGCTGCTACCGCGACAAGATGATCACGCTCGACACCAAGGCCGGCCGGAACTGTCGTCCGAACGGCGATCGGTTGTCAACCGATGAAGGGACAAACGTAGATTGCCACGCCGACATTTCAGAGCGCGGGTTTCAAATCCATCGTTGACATGCAGCAAGCTGCAATCCGCCGCGAATGTGCCAAGGGCGACGCCTCGCGCTTCTGGGTCGATGCCAGCCGCGACCTCCTCTGCATCGAATCGGCTAAGGTCTTTGTTCTCCCGCGCTTCGTGCTTCCTATTCCGCACCCGCTCTGCTATATCCCCCTCTGTCCATGACCCCTCTCCGGAAAATCCTCGCCGCCCAAGGGGAACTCAACATCGACGTGCTCGACAAGGATGCGGCGAAATGACTGCAACGCTGGTTTGAGGATCGCTGGGAGGATTCCCGCTGCCTCGACATCACTCAGGAACTCATCGCCATCATTGAGGAAAGCTGGGCGGGCGAGCGCCTGCTTCCGCCCTACCATGTGTATCTCAAAATGGCCTGGCATCTTTCCCAGGATGTCCGCGACTCCCTACTACAAAACCTATCTGGATCTTGGCACGCAGCTCAGACTCTTCCTCCCCGAGCAAAACGACATCGGAGTCCGCCCCGAGGCCATGCTCCGTGAAATGGGGGAATCGGTCTTCGCCCTGAGCAATCCTAACACTCCACTCGCGTCGTTGGCCGCCTTCGAGAAATGCGAGCAACCGGACGATTGGCGCGAGATCATGCGTCTTTTCCTGGTGCGGCGCACCCGCTCATTCATCATCAAGAACTACGCGACTCTCGACGAGCGCGACGGCCGTCCCTTCCTCACGCTAGCCACTGGCGAACGGATGTATTTTCCCACCCGGCAAACAAACCCGCGTCCTCATCGCCACCGACATTCTATCGGAAGGGCAAAACCTGCAGGACTCCGCCCGCGTCATCAACTACGACCTTCCTTGGGCGATCATCCGCCTCATTCAACGTGCCGGCCGCGTGGACCGTATCGACCAAAAGGCCGACACCATCGCCCTCCACCGCGACGACCGCCTCGTCGTCGTCAACCTCCACGACGAACCCGCGAAAGAACCCCGTATCCTTTGTTCACTCGGCCTGAAAAGCTGCTTGCAAACCGCTATCACCCCGCTATCTTTCCCCCATGCCTGACATCCTCATTCGCAATCTTCCACCCGCTTTGCACGCCCGTCTGAAGAGCGCCGCAGCCAGTCATCGCAGGTCGGTCACACAGGAAACCATTGCCATCATTGATGAGAAGCTGGGCGGGATGCAAGCCGTCGCCCCGCGCTTGCCAGAGCCAATCAAGCTTCGCCGCCCCACGACGATGGAGGAAACCCTTCGTTTCATCGACGACGGACTCGAACGCCGAGGCCACAGCCACAACTCATGATCCTCGCCGACACCAATCTCGTCGTGGCTTTGGTAGTCAGCCATCCCAGCAGACAGGCTGCCGAAGCACTCTATGAAAAGGATCCGGACTGGCATCTGGCGGACTGGTGGCAGATCGAGCTTGCCAACGCCCTCCGCAATTATCACCGCGCCGGCCAACTGGAAACGAACGAGACGCTTGAGGCGATGGATCTGGGCCGATCGATCTTCCCGCCAGCAAACACCCATCCAGTCGATCCCATCGAAACCCTCCGCATCGCCTGCGAGTCCAACATCTCCGCCTACGACGCCCGCTTCGTCGCCCTCGCCCGCAGCTTCGGCCAAAAGCTTGTCACCGAAGAAAGTCGCTTACGCAAGGCCTGCCCGGCGGATACCCTCTCGCTCGACGAAGCCCTCGCCACTGTCCCATGACCCCCAAACTTGATCCTCGCTCCGCCCGGCAACCCCTCCAGGCCTTCCGCTTTGCCGATCTCTTTATCGAAGATCTCGGCTGGAATCATCCGGAGCGGGCGAAACCCATGGTCATCGAGCACGGCGGCTTCACCTACCACGCCCACGAGATTTCCCAACTCTCCGGGTTCCGCGTCTTCGAGGTCGTCACCGCCAATCCTGAGGTCTCTTTCCCCGATGCGAAAACCCAGCAGAACGTCTGGAAACGCATCGCACCCCACGCCGTCGAGAACCTCCTCATCTTCCTCGATGCCACCCGCACCCGCTCGGTCTGGCTGTGGATGAAGCGCGACGGCGCCAAGACTTGCCTCAATGGCGGATTGTTCCTGCTCCACGGTATCGAGGCCCGCATCGAGGGCGAGGCGCTTTTCTCAAAAGCCTACGCCACTATCAAAGTACCCGATTCGTGGTTCGAGGATATCTTCACCCTTTTCGACCGCTACTCGTGGTCGCTCAGCGACACCCCGGGCGGCGACGACCGTGAGATCAACCCCGATGTGTTAGGTCATATTTTCGAGAAATATATCAATCAAAAGGAGTTTGGTGCCTATTACACCCGCCCGGAAATCACCGATTACCTCTGCGAGCAAACCATCACCGCCTCGCGCTCGACCGCGTCAACTCGTCTTATGCCGCGGCGAAAAAGCCCCACGAAGCCAGTCCGAACACCTATCCCGCGCCACGCCGCTACGAATCCATCGAGGATCTCCTGCTCCATGCCACCGGCCCGGTCTGCCAGAAAGTGCTGCAGGACATCCTGCCCCGCCTCTCTTTGTTAGACCCCGCCTGCGGCTCCGGTGCCTTCCTGGTCGCCGCGCTCAGCCCAGAGTGCGACGGGGCAGCGGGCAGGAGGTGACATTGAACCGTTCCGGTACAAATCTATCCGTCTTTCTCCTCAGCTTCCTCGAAATGGATCCGGACGGCTTCGAGTTTCTGATCGATTCCCTCCGCCACATTCTGCCGTATGTGCGGGACCTGCGGGCGGAAGTGGTGAGGGACATGGTGGAGAGCCGCAGCCTGCTGCGCCTAACAGAGGACTTTTCCAACCGGCACGCGCACCTGCCGGGATGGGTGCTCTCCGGCAGCACCCTGCGTCTGCTGGCCATCCTCGCCGCGTTGCGCCACCCGCGAACTCAACGCGCTCATCGTGATGAAGTCGCTCGGCGAAAAATTCGCCACTCGGCGCGAGGAACTGCATTACGATGAACAGGAGTTGCTGGCAGCGGCCAGAGTGCGGGTTTACACCGCATGTGATCGCAGGGCCGCTGACAAGGGAGCCAAGAAAATACTGCACAGCCTGGAGAATCGGGATGTCAGTCCGGTCTCAGGAATGGGAATCGATTCCTTTGACGACCAGATCCAGCGCCTGAACGAGCTTCAGGAAATGCTGATTCAAACCGCAAGCGGGGAGGCGCATGATTATGCTCATTGAAGCATTTCGTGAATTGGCCAACATTTGAACATCACTCTCGCCATGAAGCAGAACGCCCCGGTTGCCACCGAGCATAGCTTCCGTCGCAACACCCTCATACCATCAATGCCCACGTCCGGCGCATCTACGAGAAGCTCCACGTCAATCCCCGCTCCCAGGCCATCGCCAAGCTCAAGCGGCATTGATTGGCGAGCTCTGCTCCCAATTCTTCTCTAGCCCTCCGTTCGAGCGGCCAACCTGTCACCTTGATTCTTAGAAGTTGTCACAGGGCCATGGGCATTCCCGTGTGATCGGCGTCAGGGGTGCGGGGTGATCGTTAGAATGGTGATTTGTTTTTTGCCGGGCCCGTAGTGCCAGAAGATCCGCCATGCGGCTGGCGTCTTGTTTTCGGCGTAAGCCTCAAAGATATCTTCCCCGCCGAGTACCTTGAGAGAGCTGTATTTGTGCGTGTTGAGACCGGGGTGCTTCGTTAGCATATTGGGCAAAGCTGCCATGCGCACGCACCTTGCCTTGGGCGGATTGGTCCAATCCCTCGCGCACGGCGGCCAAGGCGGACTTGTTCTCGAAGAGCCACTTTTCCCTCGCCGGAATCTCGGCGCAGGGCTCCAGAATAATTCGGCCCTCCGAATCCTGAGTCGCCTGAAAGCTACTGACTCCCTTCGCGAGCTTGCCGAGGGTGATGCGTCCCTTCGCATCGGGGCGGATGGTGAGAACTCTTGCGATGCCGGGATTCTGACCCGGGCGGGAGAAACATCAAGTGGGAAACAAACTGATTCCCACCCTGAAAGATCCAGGGGCAAGCTCCAGGATTCAGCATTTCACCCTGGGCTACGAAGCAGGCGGGACACTGTCCTCGGCGGACAACCATTACCGGCACTTGCCGCGACTCTCTCTGGCCATCGAATCATCCTGAGGGCAGGACGTTACCGACGGCGCGAGACGTCCACGCTCCGCCGACGCTCCGTCGTCCGTGGAGCTTGCGCACCGCGCCCTCCTGCAATTACGGCCAACCGACAACGGACTACTCTGCCGCCTCCCCGGCATCGCTAATTTTGACGACTACCGGATTTCCGTGCAACGCATGGTTTCGCTCCGTGCACCGCCTTGACGGGGCCGGAGCCACGCCGCGCCAGTGGAGAGCATCCGCAGCACCCAACAACCCCAACCAAAATATCCGCGATCATGCAAACCGCCGCCACCACGCCCCGATCGCTGGCCGATGGAAGTGATTACTCAACCGACGGCGGCAACATCCCGAGTTCCGAGTATGGTACTGACAAACAGTTCGTCGTCCAAACCTCGCCCGACCTCGTGAATTGGGCGGATGTTCCCAATGACGGTTCGGATCCAAATCTCAGCAACAACGCCGGGGCGGTTTCCTACACCCTGCCACCCGGCGCAATCGGAGGCAAGCTGTTCGTCCGTCTCATGATGACGCCTAACTGATCGCGGAGGGAAGAGGGTGGGGACCAGCGGCCGGCGTGGCGGCCGCGCCGCGCCCTAACTACCCCCGGGGGCGAAGCATCCCATGAACTGCCCATGCCCCGCGCTTCATCACCGCCTCACGGCGGACAGTGGGCGGCCCGGGGCCGCACCGCCCTACCGACAACTGATAACAAATATATGAAAGATCCCGAAAATCACCCCGGTAATATCAAGCTTGCGCTGAAGGTGGATCTGATAACCACAAAGGCCCCCAAGGACAAACGCTGAACAGTGACAACTTCGAATGCAATACAACACACGCACATGAACAGGGTTCTACTCGCCGGGCCATTGCTCTCCGGGGCATTGCTGGCCGGTTTCACGCCCCACGCCTTCGCCCAGTATGCCGGTTGGCAGCATGAGGGCTCGATGTTCATCCTCACCACGCCCGCAGGGGCGGACTTGCCGGAGACGGCCGCAGAGCAGAACTTCCCGCTGCTGCTGCGGCTGACCAAGGGGGCATTCGATTTCAGCCAGGCCAAGCCCGATGGCGGTGACCTGCGCTTTTCCGCCGGCGGCAAACCGCTTGCCTATCAGATAGAAGACTGGGATGGCGCGCAAGGCACGGCCAGCGTGTGGGTGAAGATCCCGGCCATCAAGGGCAACGCGCAGCAGGAGATCAAGCTGCACTGGGGCAAACCCGACGCCGCCAGCGAATCCAACGGCGCGGCCGTGTTCAGCGCCGACAACGGTTATGCCAGCGTCATCCACATGACCGAAACCCTCAAGGATGAACTCGGCACGGTCACCCCCGTGGATGACGGCACCACCGTGGCAGCGGGATTCATCGGCCAGGGCCGGCATTTTGCCGCAGGTAAGGGCATCAACTGCGGCGACCACATCAAGAATTTTCCCTTCAGCAACAACCCGCTGACCTCCGAGGTCTGGTTCCGGGCGGAACGGGCCGGGGCTGCGGTGTTAGGGTGGGGACGCTATGCCACGCGCTTCAATGGCAACACCAACGCTGGCAATGAAGTGGTGATCAACGTTGACTCCCCACCGGGCCTGCGCTGGTCGTCCGATGGGCCGGGCGGCGCCACCGCGACCGCGACTCCGGATGTCGGCAGATGGTATCATGTGGCGGCCACCTATGCCAAAGGCACCAGCAAGATCTATGTCAATGGCAAGCTCGAAGCCAGCAACACGACCGGGGATGGTGCGATGTCGCTGATGAATGACATTGGCATGACGATCGGCGGGTTCCGCGGCACCTATCAATTTGCCGGCGACATCGACGAAGTCCGCGTCTCGCGCGTCGAGCGCTCCGCCAACTGGATCAAGCTGCAATACGAAAACCAGAAAGCCGGGCAAAGCCTGGCGGGCTGTTTGGTGCAGCCGGGCAACGCCTTGGCGGTCACCCCTGGGGCGATCCGGTTGGAGGAGGGCAAAAGCCTGACGGTCACCGCCCAGGCCGGGGGTGCCCGCAAGCTCTGTTGGATTGTCAAACGGGACGGCAAGGAGACGATCGTCGCCGTCGATCAGTTCAGATACAACCTGGATGCCGGCCGGGTGGTGGGGGACACCGATTATGTGCTGCAACTCAAGGCGGTCTTCGCCAATGAGGTGAAGACCATCGAGATTCCAGTAACCATCAGGGAAAACATCCCCGACCCGGTTCTAACATTGAAGGCGCCGGCAAACTGGGATGGCCGCCAGACCATCGAGGTGGTGCCGCTGATTGCCAATTTGAAGGAGATGGAGGCGAAGGGTGCCGGCAAGCTCAACCACACCTGGACCGTGCCCGACGGCGCGGTGATCCGGGAGATCGCGCCGGGCAAACTCATCCTCAAGCGCTCGCAATACAGCGGCACACTCACCGTCAACCTGGTGCTCGACAACGGCGGCGCGCAGACCACCCGCTCAATCACCATCCAGGTCGCCGAACCCAGGAACGAGCCATGGGTCCGCCGGATTCCCGCGAGCGATGAGAAACCCGTGAAAAACCAGTTCTACGCCCGTGATGACACCAATGAAGGCACGTTGCATTACAACGGCACTCTAACCACTCCGGCGGACGCGGTCTTCCTCAAGGTCTATGCCGATGGCCAGTTGGTGCATTTCAAAAAACGCCCCCTGAATCCTGACATGAGTTACGCCTTCCCGGTCAAACTCAAGCCGGGCCTCATCCATTACTCGGTGGAGTTCGGCTCGCTAACGGGCGCCACGGAAACCGTGCTCGACACCGTGCCCAACCTGGTCTGCGGCGATGCCTATCTCGTCGATGGCCAGTCCAATGCGGTGGCGGACAATCCCGAAGACAGTTATTCCAACGAATGGATCCGCAGTTTCGGCAACCTCTGCGGCGGCACCGACAGCGGCTGGGGCAACGCCGTGCGTGCCACCAACTGTGGCGACGCCTATCGCATCGGTTATTGGCCCATGACTCTCGCCCGCAGCCTGATGCTCAACAATCATCTTCCCATCTGCATCATCAACGGGGCGGTCGGCGGAACCCGCATCGACCAGCACCAGGCCAACCCGGCCGATCATTTTGACAAGAGCGCTCAGTTCGCGATTTACGGCAATCTGCTGGAACGCGTCGCGGCGGCAAGGCTGACCCACGGCATCCGTGCGGTGTTGTGGCATCAGGGCGAGAATAACAGTGGCGCCGCCGCCCCCACCGGCGACTACGACTGGAAATCCTATCAGCAATACTTCGTGGCAATGGCCGCCGCATGGAAACAGGATTATCCCAATCTCCAACACTACTATGTCTTCCAGGTCTGGCCACTGCCGTGTGGCATGGGCGGCGATGCCACCAGCGCCAGTGACATGCTGCGCGAAAAACAACGGACCCTGCCACACCTGTTTTCCAACCTGAGTGCCATGTCCACCCTGGGCGTATCAGGCTTCCGCGGACTCTGCCATTTCGATTCAACAGGCTACACCCAAATCGCGGACCTCATCTGCCCGTTAGTCGAGCGCGACCACTACGGGCTGGTTTCCACCACCCCCGCGACCGCGCCCAATCTGCGCCGCGCCTCGTTCACCACACCCCAGCATGATGAAATCACCCTGGAATTCGACCAGGACATGGCATGGAATAACGAGGCCGTCGTGAATTTATACCTCGATCGCCTGCCGGCCAAGGTCGCCTCGGGCAGCGCCAGCGGCAAGCTGGTCAAACTCAAGCTGACCGGCGCCGCAGCGTGCAAGACCATCGGCTATGTGGTGGACCAATACTGGGACGGGACTTCAGGCAACCTGCTCTACGGCGCCAACGGGGTCGCCGCACTCACGTTTTTCAAGGTGCCGGTTGAACCATGAGATCACCCTGAAAAACCACCGTACCTGCTGCTAATCATTAGATCAACAGACATGAAAACCCTTACCTTGACGATTGTGACGCTGGGACTGGCCGGCCCGATGATATGCCAGGCGGCCCCCCCGACCGTTAACCACGAGGGCGGCGCCAAAAACATTTCAACGGGCACGGCCCAACTCTGCGGCACGCTGGCTGGCGAGGCCGCGACCGAGGTGACGATTTGCTGGGGCCCCACGGATGGCGGCACCGACAAAACCAAGTGGGCACAAGCCATCCCGCTGCAAGGTGTGCCAAGCGGTGCGTTTTCCGCCACCGCCAAGGACCTGATCTACGGGGAAACCTACTACTACCGTTGCGCCGCGACCAACGCCAGTGGCACGGCCTGGGCCCCGGCCGCAACCAAGTTCACTTCGCAACAGCCACAGCGGCCCGCGGATCTACCAGTTAGCAAGGGGCTCGCCCTGCGGCTGGATGCGTCCCAGCTCACGGGCGTGACCGACGGCCAGCAGATGGAGACCTGGCAGGACGTGTCCGGGCAGGCCAACCACGCCCTGCGCCAGAACTATTCCAGCGCGGGTTTTCCCCGCTATGCGGCCAACCAGCTCAACGGCTTGCCGGTGGTCCAGTTCGACTCGGGTGCGTCGATGGGCGACGCCTTCCAATTCAAACGCATCTCCAATATCCGGACCGTGTTCTGGGTGCTCAAGGAGAATGCCGGAGTCTCCGGCAATCACTTCCTGATGGGTGACTCGATCGCCTATCATTTCCATCGGAACCGCGGCAACGGACCGATGTGGGAGCCGATCCACTCACGACCCGAAATCAGGAAGGGCATCACCAAACTCATGGGAACCGCGGTGGACGGCACCAAAACCGCTCTCCCCGCCGCCCAATACCAACTGCTCTCGCTCGTCACGGCCGGCAATGTGCAGGCCGATCAGATCACCCAGGACCGCCACTTCGCCGGCAGTTGGCAGGGCGACATCGCCGAGATCCTGATCTATACCGAGCCCTTGTCCACCCAGGATGAAGCCACCGTGGGCGGCTACCTCGCCACCAAATACGGCCTCAAAACCGCTTACCCCGCGGTCCCGGCTGTCGTTTCCACGAGCACCCTCGACAATGCGCCTGTTAGCGAGGCAACCGCCACCTCCGTGGTGCTGCATGCCAAGCTGGCCTGCCCCGGCGCGATGTATTCCGTTAGAGCCTGTTGGGGCACGGAAGATGGCGGCACCGACCCGGCCCGTTGGACGCACACGGCGGAGGTCGGCCAATGGAGCAACGTCCCATCGGTAGCTATCAACAAGACGGTGACCGGCTTCAAGCCGAACACAACCTACTATTACACCTTCCGCGCCGCCAACGGCGCGGATGACATTTGGGCCGCCAACGTGATGAGTTTCGGCCCGAGCCCGGCTAACACAATCCGGACCTTCGGGACCGCGACCCTCAAGCATGCAGTGATCTCCGGTGCCAACATCACCTGGACGGTCCCCTTCCCTGCGGAGGTGACGGCCCTTGCGCCAAGCTACACGCTGCCGCCGGGGGCGAGCGGCAAGCCGGCCTCAGGCACCACCCGGGATTTCACCAAACCGCAAACCTATAGCGTCACCGCCGAGAATGGCGCCACCAAGGTCCACACCGTGACAATTGTCAGGGAAGCCCCGCGCACCGGGAAGAACATCCTCACCTTCGGCATCTTCCCACGCTGCCCCGCCTTGATCTTCGGCACCCACCTCACCCTGACCGTGCCGCACCACACGGATCTAGCAAAGATGGCGCCGACCTTGACGCTTGCCCCCGGGGCGACCTGCAAGCCGGCCTCGGGAACCGCCGGAGATTTCACCAAGCCGCAAGTCTATGTCGTCGCGGCCGAAGATGGTTCCACCACGAACTATACCGTTACGGCCGCTAAGAGCGTGCCGCCGGCGGCCGACATTCTATCATTCGGCCTGCCGGGCAAGCCGGCGGTGATTGCAGGCACCGCCATCACCTGGACCGTGCCGCAGGGCACGGATGTGACTGCCCTCGCGCCGGTGTTCCTGATGTCCGACCTGGCAACCGGATATCCGTATCCCGGCACGCCCCGCAATTTCACCACCCCGCAGAGTTATACCATAACCGCCGATGACGGCACCACCAAGAACTACGTCGTGACCGTGGTTCAGGAAAATTTGTAAACCATATGAAAACGAAACCAATACTACTCGCCGGGGCATTGCTTGCCGGTTTCACGCCTCACGCCTCAGCCCAGTATCCGGGCTGGCAGCATGAGGGTTCGATGTTTATTCTCACCACGCCCGAGGGGGCGGCTTTGCCGGCCACCGCCGCAGTGGAGGGTTTTCCGCTGTTGTTGCGCCTGGACCAAGGCAGCTTCGATTTCAGCCAGGCCAACCCCAAGGGCGAGGACCTGCGGTTCTCGGCGGCGGGCAAGCCGCTTGCCTATCAGATTGAGCAGTGGGAATCCGCCCATGGCAAGGCCAGCGTGTGGGTGAGAATCCCGCAGATCAAGGGCAACGCCCGGCAGGAAATCAAGGTGCATTGGGGCAAGACCGATGCTGCCAGCGAATCCAACGGCGCGGCCGTGTTCAGTGCCGACAACGGGTTTGTCAGCGTCATCCACATGAACGAAACGCTCAAGGACGAACTCGGCACGATCACCCCGGAGGATGGCGGCACCACCGTGGCCGCCGGTATCATCGGCAACTGCCGCCGGTTCGTCCCGGGCAAGGCCATCAAGTGCGGCGACAACATCAAGAACTATCCGTTCAGCAACAACCCGTTCACCACTGAATGCTGGTTCCGGGCGGACCAGGCCGACACCTCGCTGGTTTGTTGGGGACGCTATGCCAAGCGCTTCAATGGCAACACCGGGGATGGCAATTTGGTCAATCTGACGTTTGCCTCGCCCCCGGCGCTGTTGTGGAACTCAGATGGCGGCGGCGGCGCCAAGGCCGACGTGGTGCCCAAGCTCGCCCAGTGGTATCACATGGCCGCAACCTTTGAGAAAGGCGTCAGCCGGATCTACGTCAACGGCCAGCTCGCGGGCAGCAACGATGCCGGCGTGAATGCCATGTCGCTGATGAATGACGTCTATATGGATATCGGCGGCCATCGCTCGGCCACCTTTGGCGGCGATCTCGACGAGGTGCGCGTGTCGCGCGTCGCCCGCTCCGCCGACTGGATGAAACTCCAATATGAAAACCAGCAGGACCACCAAACCCTGGTCGGCTGTTTTGTGCAGCCGGGTAACGCGTTTTCGGTCACACCGGGCAAGATCGAGGTCGATGAAGGCAAGAGTCTAACCGTCACGGCGCAGGCCGGCGGCGCCCAGAAACTCTATTGGATCATCAAGCGCGATGCCGAGGATACGGTGGTCGCCGTGGACCAGCTTGCCTACCCCTTTGACGCCGGCCGGGTGGTGGCAGACACGGATTTTGTGCTGCAATTCAAAGCGGTCTATCCGAATGAGGTGAAGGTCCGGAACCTTGCCGTAAAGATCAGGGAAGGGCTCCCGGAACCGGTGTTTTCGCTCAGAGGCCCTGCCACCTGGAATGGCCGGGACCCGATAGAAATCAGCCCGGACATCGCCAACCTCGCCGCGATGAATGCCAAAGGGGTTGGCGGTTTGAAATACACGTGGAGCGTCTCAGGTGGCGCCGTGATCAAGGAGGTCGCGCCCGGCAAGCTGCTCCTCAAGCGCTCGCAATGCAGCGGCACGATCACCGTAAAGCTGATCCTCAACAATGGCGGCGCGGATTACGCCGCCTCGACCGCCATCGTGGTGAGCGAGCCGAAGAGCGACCCCTGGGTACAACGCACTCCGGCCAAGGATGAGCAACCCGAGGACAATCAGTTCTATGCCCGCGACGACAACAACGAGGGCACGCTGTTTTACAATGGCACCCTCGAGCAGCCAGCAGACTCGGTCTTTCTCAAGCTCTATGCCGACGGCAAGCTCATCAAGACTGAAACCCAGAAGCCTGGCAAGGACCAGAGTTATGCCTTCACCGTCAAACTCAAACCGGGACTGGTTCACTACAAAGTCGAGTTCGCCACCCAGACCGGCACCACCGAAAAGGTGACCAAAACGGTCAACAACCTCGTTTGCGGCGACGCCTACCTCATCGACGGCCAGTCCAATGCCGAGGCCACCGGGCCGAACAACGGCCCCACGGAGGACCCCGCCACGCCTGCCAGTGAGTGGATCCGCAGCTACGGCAACCAGCATGAAGGAACGACCAAAGGCGGCTGGGGCAACGCGGTCCGCACGCATATCTGGGGAAAGCCGAATTATGGGGACCACCAGATCGGCGCCTGGGGGATGGAACTCGCCACCAACCTGGTGGTCAAATACAGCATCCCCATCTGCATCCTCAACGGCGCTTATGGCGGCACCCCGATCTGGCACCACCAGGTCAATCCCGCCAATCGCTTCGACACCAGCGGCGAGTTCTATCGCAATCCCTACAAGATCTACGGCGGCCTGCTCACCCGCGTGACGGCGGCCAAGCTCACCCATGGCATCCGCGGGGTCTTCTGGCACCAGGGCGAAAACGACAGCGGCTCGGGCGCACCCACCGGCGACTGGAATTACAAGTCCTATCAGCAATACTTCATGGACATGTCGGCAGCCTGGAAGCAGGACTATCCTAACATTAGGAACTATTACGTCTATCAGGTCTGGCCGCTGCCTTGCAGCATGGGCCCCAAGGACGACGGGATCCGCGAGGCGCAGCGGACCTTGCCCAAGCTCTATTCCAACCTGCGCGTCATGTCCACCATCGGCGCCGCTTCCGAACATGCCGGCCGCGGGGCGTGCCATTTCGACCTGGCAGGTTATGCGAAATTCGCGGCGTTCATGAGCCCGCTCGTCGAACTCGACCACTACGGGCTGAAACCCGCCACGGAGGTCACCGCGCCCAACCTCAAGCACGCTTGGTTCACCAGCGCCGCCAACAATGAGGTCTCCCTCGACTTCGGCCAGCCCGTGGTCTGGAAGGATGAGGTGAAGATCTCCCTCTACCTCGATGACATGGTGGCACCGGTCAACTCAGGATCGGTCACCGGCAACGTCCTCACCCTGAAGCTGAGCAAGCCTTCAAGCGCCAAAACCATCACCTATCTAACAGGCAAGGACTGGGACGGCAAGCCCGAGCACCTGATCTTCGGTGCCAACGGGATTGCCGCGCTTACCTTCTGCGAGGTCGGTCTCGCGTCCTCGCCCACCGCCGAGCCGGCGCGGGTGCATTTTGACCCGACACTGGAGTCCATGAAACAATATGAGACCCCCGAATGGTATGCGGATGCCAAGTTGGGCATCTACATGCACTGGGGCCCGATGAGCATTCCCGGCGTGGCCACCACCTGGTATGCCCGCTGGATCTACGAACAAGGTTGTGAGGGCAACAAATATCATGTCGCCACCTATGGCCATCCGTCCAAGTTCGGCTACAAGGACATCTGCAAACTTTTCAAGGCCCCCCTGTTCGACCAGGCCCAGGCCGATAAGTATGTCAAACTCTACAAGAAGATCGGGGCCCGTTATGTCGTGCCCGTCGCGGTCCACCACGACAATTTCGACATGTGGGATTCGAAATACCAACCACGCTGGAATTCCGTGGCAACCGCCGGCAAGGACGTCGTCGGCATGTGGAAAAATGCCTGCGACAAGGAAGGCCTGCATCTGGGCGTGGCCTCGCACTTTGCCAGAACCTATCGCTGGCTGCAGCCCTCCCATGGATCTGACCGCTCGGGGCCCATGGCCGGGGTGCCTTACGATGGCCAGGATCCTGCTTATGTGGACCTCTACGGTGAGAAATGGCAGGATATCGGTTCCTTCCCCGATTTCTGGTATGAGCAGCGCAGCGACGTCGGACCGCCGGCTTTTGAAAAGAATTTCGAGGACCGCCTGCGCGACCTGATGGACAAGTATCACCCCGATCTTTATTACACCGACGGCGGCATCCCGTTCAAACAGGCGGGTCTCAACGTGCTCGCCCATTTCTACAATGAGAACCAACAATGGAATCAGGGCAGGCTGCAAGCCGTGGCCACCATCAAACTCGATTGGACCCCCAATGTCGCCATCAACAACTACGAGTTCGGTTACCCCGCGAGCGTCCAACATTACCCATGGCAGTCGGACAAGACCATGGGCGCCGATTGGTATTGGATCCGCAATGCCACCTCACGCTATATGTCGGCCCAGAGTGCGATCCACATGCTCATCGACACCGTCAGCAAGGGCGGCAACCTGCTCTTGAACGTGCCCCTGACACCCGATGGCGAGCTGGAACCCGAGACCATCGCCATGCTCACCGAGATGGGGAAATGCCTCGACATCATCGGCGAGGCGGTCTTTGCCACCCGCTGCTGGATGGTCGCCGACGATGGCGATGGCGGCATCCGCTTCACCCGCAGCAAGGACAACACCACGCTCTATGTCACCAACCTGGGATGGTCCAATGACCAAGTCGTGGTAAGGACCCTGGGCACGTCGCGCATCGACCTGAAAACCTTGACGGGTGTCACTCTGTTAGGTTGTGCCGACAAATTGACCTACACCCCGGATGCCGCAGGGCTTTCGATCAAGGTTCCCAAGGCTCCCTTCGAGTCACCCGCCTATGCCTTCAAGCTGACCTTCAGCGGCCAGATTCCAAAACTCAAGTGAATCCCATGCAAACTAACTGAATGAACCACCCCTAATGAACCATCCATTCCCGTCCGCAGCCAAAATCCGCAGCATGCTCATGCTTGGTTTGTTGCCATTTGCCCTGGCTTCACTTGTCTCCGCCGCCGATGACCTGCAGCCGCCGGTGGTCGATCCGTGCAAGCCGGGCGGTCCGCCCTCGGATGCCATCGTGCTCTTTGATGGCAAGGATCTGTCGAAGTTCCGCGGTAAAAACAGCGACATGCCGAACTGGAAACTCGAAAATGGTGTGATGGAAACCATCCCGGGAGGCGATGCGAACGGCATGTTCTCCAGGGAGGAATTCGGCGACTGCCAGGCGCGTGTCGAATGGGCGTCGCCCGCCGTCCCGGAAGGCGATGACCAGAGCCGCGGCAACAGCGGCGTCTTTCTGATGGGACGCTATCGCTGCGTCTGGGTGCGCAAACTCAATCTCTAACTTGCGAGGGGGCATGTCATGAAGGACGTTCAATACTCGAGGCGGTCATTTCTAAAAGCGACAGGTGCTGCGATAGCGTTGCCCAATATTATTACTTCCAGTGCGCTGGGGGCTGGCGGTCGTCCTCCCGCAAGCGAGCGGATTGTCATGGCCGGCGTTGGCATTTCCATCCACCAGGGATCTGCCGATCTCAAAGAGTTCCTGAGGATCCGAGAATCCAGGTGGTGGCAGTGTGCGATGTCAGGAACGAGCATCTCGGGAATGCCATGAATATATTGAATACTATGCCGATGACTTCCGAAAAAATTCATTCTCTGGCGTCGCTGCCGATGATGCGGGCGACCCGCCTTCTCGCGCTGATGGCAACGTGCGTTGGGCCCGCATTCGGCCAATCCCCGGCCATGCCCCCGCTGGATGTGCGGGTTGACTGGGCGGCCTTCATGGCACGGCAGGATGCAACCTGGGAGATGCTGCCGGAGAAGTTCGACGACGGCGCGTTTCTCGGCAACGGGCTGATGGGGGCCACGATCTATCGCGACGGCGAGCACCGGCTGCGCTGGGAGATGGGACGCGCGGACGTCACCGAGCACCGCCGCGACAACGCCCGTCTGCCGATTGGCGGCCTGATCCTAACAACTGCCGGCAGGATCCAGGCCGGCACCCTGCGCTTGGATCTCTGGAACGCCGAGGTGCGCGGCGAGGTCCAAACCGACAAGGGATCCATCAGCTTCCGCAGCATCATCCACACCACCGAAATGGTGCTCATCACCGACCTCGCAACCACCGGCGAGGAGAAGGGAACGTTCGCCTGGGAGCCCCTACCCGCGATCGACCGGGCTAACAACCATCCCGCCAGCGAGGCCAATCCCGAGCCACGGCTCGAAACCCACGACGACATCGCGGTGTGCCTGCAGCCGCGCTTCGCGGGCGGGGCGTTTGCCACGGCTTGGGGTGAGGCCCCGGGCGCCATGGGCCGCCGGGTCGTGCTGAGCATCGCCGACACCTTCCCCGGCGACACCGCCGGAGCGGAGGCACTAACCACGGTGACGAAAATCCGGGAGGCAGACCATGACGGCCTGCTGGCTGCCCACCGCGCGTGGTGGCACGCGTTCTATCCGAAAAGTTTTGTCTCCATTCCTGACCCCAAGACCGAGAGTTTCTATTGGATCCAACTTTACAAGCTGGCCAGCGCGTCGCGTCCGGACCGGGTGCCGGTGGATCTGCTCGGGCCGTGGTATCGCTCGACCGGCTGGCCGCGCATCTGGTGGAACCTCAATATCGAGATTCTCTATCTGCCGGTTTACACCGGCAATCATCTTGAACTCGGCGAATCCTTCACCAACTTCCTCGACAAGAAGCGCGCCAATTTCTTCCGCAACGCCAAGGATATCTGGAAGTTCGATGATTGCGCCACAGTCTCTCACACCACCGACTACGAAGGCCTACGCGGCGACGGCACCACCGCGCCCGCTAGCTATATCAACCCCGGTGACTTCACCTGGGCCTTGCACAACTACTATTTGCACTACCGCTACTCGATGGACGAATCCATGGTCACCGACCAGACGGCGCACGGATTCTATCCGCTCCTGCGCGGCAGCATCAACCTCTATCTGAAAATCCTCAAGCCGGGTGCCGACGGCAAGCTCCACCTGCCGGTCCTGCACTCGCCGGAGTATGGCGATGATGCCGACAACAACTACAATCTCGCGCTGTTGCGTTGGGGTTGTCAGACACTCATCGAGTTGAACCGGCGCTACAACTTCAACGATCCGCTCGCCGCCACCTGGCAGAGCACGCTCGACCAACTCGTCGCCTATCCGGTGGATGAGCACGGCCTGCGCGTCGGCGCGACCCTGTCGTTCGCCAGGTCACACCGCCATTGGTCACACATGCTGATGATCCATCCGCTGCACATCATGACCGACGAGCAACCCGGAAACCGCGAACTCATCAGCCGTTCCATCAAGCACTGGTTGTCCGTCGACGATAGCCGCGAAGTGTATGGTTGGTCGCGGGCGTCCGCTGCTTCGCTCTATGCGACGCTGGGCGATGGGGACAACGCCATCGACCAGATCCACCGCCACATGGCCGACACCCGCTTCGTTCACCCTAACACGCAATACACCGAAGGCGACCCGGTCATCGAGTGCTCGATTGTGCTCAACCGCTCGCTCCAGGATATGCTGCTGCAGAGTTGGGGCAACAGGATCAAGGTCTTTCCGGCGCTGCCCAAGGCGTGGGAGGCCGCCGTTTTCCACGACTTGCGCGCCGAAGGTGCCTTTCTGGTGAGCGCCGCACGCCACGCCGGTCAGACGCGCTGGGTCCGGGTGAAAAGCCTGGCTGGCGAACCCTGCCGCATCCAACCAGGCATCGAGGGCACGCTCAAAGTCGTTACTGCCGGCGTGCCGGTCGCGCCGAAATTGTTAGGCGACGGGGTGTATGAGCTGGCCTTGGCCAAGGGCGAAGAGGCCCTGCTCTACGCGGGCGATGCGGTGCCGGTGCCGGTCATCGCGCCGCTGCCCGCCGCCGCTGGCGAAGCCAACGCCTGGGGCGTCAAGCGCCCACCCAGCCCCGAAGCCCCGCGCCGATAACCCCCCTTTTCCCCGCCGTCCGGTCCGGCCACCGGCTCTTCCAGCGGCCTTCACCTCAAAAGCAATTTCCTAGCAGTAAATGTCGAGCGGACGAAAGCGCTCCTGAATTGAAGCCAGCAACAAAACCAGCAACAAAATAACATATGAAAAAACAATCAGTGATATTGACCGGACTGACCGCGATGTGGTTGGCAGTACCCGCGTTGGTCCGGGCGGCTGACGCAGCCGCCGATCCGTTGGACGCCTGCAATGTCGTCTGGGATTCGCCGAGCAGGAACTCGTCCGGGTCGATGCCCATCGGCAACGGCGACATCGGCATGAACGTGTGGGTGGAAGAGAACGGCGACCTGCTATTGCTGATCGGCAAGACCGACGCCTGGGACGAGAACGGCCGGATTGTCAAGGTGGGCCGCGTGCGCCTTACGCTCACGCCCTCGCCGTTTGTCAAAGGGCAGCAATTCCGGCAGGAATTGAAGCTGCGCGATGGCATGATCGAGATCACCGGCGGCGCACCCGGCGCGGCCACAGTGGCGAAGGTGTGGGTCGATGTGAACCGCCCGGTCATCCGCGTGGAATGCGCCGGCCCGCAGCCCTTTGACGTCACGGCCAAGACGGAAGTGTGGCGGACCGAAAAGCGCCTCTTTGGAGGCATGGAATGGGACAGTTGCTGGCACATGAAAGGAGTGGACGAGGGCAATCGCCCCAAGGAGATCGAGTGCTACCTCAC
>JAPLUI010000521.1 GCA_026397725.1 Verrucomicrobiota bacterium
GAAGGAGCGTCCATGAACAGATCCTTCGGCACGCACTCATGGGCCGCCCTTCCGCTACCACCACAAGAATGTGGTGGCTCCTATCGCGCCCGCGTTACTCCCGGTGCCACACCCGCCCACCGGGTTCTGATGCTGAGAACGGGAACGCCGAATCCTGGTGACGACCCGGACGATGGTCCGGCCGCAGCGAGCGCCGGGACTTAGCCACACCGCTGTGGCTAAACCGGGAGAGCTGCAGGTACACCATTCCTTATTCCGAAGATTTCAACATTCAACGTTACTACTCAGGTATGGCAGAATCATTGATGGCAGAATCATTTCAGAATTGGAAAAAGTCATTGGATCAACCCCTGTCTGTGCGCATCCGCACGCAGACAGGCCGACCAGTGATGAATCCCCCTCAAGACTCTTGAAAAATGATTCTGCCACAAATGATTCTGCCATGATTGAAAAATGATTCTGCCACAAATGATTCTGCCATGAATTCTTTGGAACCTGAGTAGTAACCCCTTGTGATCCTTTATTTCCCTAGGGAAAACAAGCATTTGCGTGGGGTGATCCCGGCAGGAATCGAACCTGCACCTACGGCTTCGGAGGCCATCGTCCTATCCATTGGACCACGGGACCCTGCACTTGAGCGTCGGAGGGAGTACTAGCGGGCCGTGGCGGGCATGGCAAGCAGAAGATGGAAAAAAGATTGCGTCGGTGGTGCCAGACCGCTGCCGACCGCGGTGCCATCTTCACTTTCGCACCGGTATCTTGAGGTCACGGCGGGGGATGGGAGTGAGGTGAGCTACCGGGTGACAAACTTCCGTTGCAAAGCCTGCGAACGGGATTAGGCTCGTTTGTGAACAGGGTATTGCTGCTGTATCCGGAGTTTCCGAATACGTTTTGGAGTTTCAAGCACGCGCTGAAATTCGTGCGCAAACGGGCGGCGTTGCCGCCGCTCGGGTTGCTGACGGTGGCCGCGATGCTGCCGGACGCGTGGGAAAAGCGCTTGATCGACCTGAATGTGACGACCCTGCACGAGGCCGACCTGGCGTGGGCGGAGCTGGTGTTGGTCAGCGGGATGATCGCGCAACGGGACTCGGCACGGGCCTTGATCGCCCGCTGCCGGGCGGCAGGCAAGACGGTGGTGGCCGGCGGCCCGCTGTTCACCAGCGAGCACGCGGAATTCGCGGGCGTGGACCATTTCATCCTGAACGAGGCGGAGCTGACGTTGCCCGAATTCCTGCGCGACTTTGCCGCCGGGCAGGCCAAGCCGCTCTACACCGCTGAAGGATTCCCGAGCTTGCAGAACACGCCGGTGCCGCTGTGGAAATTGGCCGACCTGCGCCGCTATGGCTCGATGAGCCTCCAGTACTCGCGCGGCTGCCCGTTCGACTGCGAGTTTTGCGACGTGACCGCGAAGTTCGGCCACCGCAGCCGCACCAAGTCGGCCACCCAGGTGCTGGCCGAACTCGACGCGCTGGCCGCCGCGGGGTGGCGCGGGCCCGTGTTTTTCGTCGATGACAACTTCATCGGCAACAAGCGCAAGCTGCGGGAGGAATTGCTACCCGCACTCAGCGCCTGGCAGCGGCAGCGACGCCACCGGTTCTCGTTCTACACCGAGGCCTCGATCAACCTGGCCGACGACGAGCGGCTGACCCGGGCGATCGTCGAAGCCGGTTTCGACGCCGTGTTCATCGGCATTGAAACACCGGAAGAGGCCGGGTTGGCCGAATGCAACAAGCAGCAGAACCGCGGGCGAAACATGTTAGACGACATCAAGCGCCTGCAACGTTCCGGGCTGGAGGTGCAGGGCGGATTCATCGTTGGCTTCGATTCCGACACCTTGTCGATATTCCGGCGGCAGAGCGAGTTCATCCAGCAGAGCGGCATCGTCACCGCGATGGTGGGCATGCTCACCGCGTTGCCCGGCACCAAGTTGTTTGAACGTTTGCAGCGCGAAGGGCGGCTGCTCGGGCCGTCGAGTGGCAACAACGTCGATGGCACCACCAATTTCCTGCCGCGGATGGACCTGCAAGCCCTGCGCGACGGCTACCGCAACCTGATGGCGACACTGTATGCCCCCGGCCCGTATTACCGGCGAGTGCGGACTTTTTTGCGCGAGTTTCGCCCGCCGCAGGTTGGGTTGCGGTTTGATCCCAAGGCTTACGTCGCCTTCATCCGCTCTGCGGTTGGCCTCGGACTCATCGGCCGCGAGCGGTTCCAATACTGGAAGTTGCTGGCGTGGACCTTGTTTCGGCGGCCATGGTTGTTGCGGATGGCGGTCACCTTCGCCATTTACGGGCATCACTTCCGCCGCTGTGCCGAGGCCCTGGCAAAGTGACGGCCGCTCATTCCAGCACACCCGCCCATGCGCTCTAACAACACCCCCCGCTTGCCAATCCGCCTGCCCATCGCCACTGCCAGGGGCGACTTCACTGCGGAGTACACCGGGCGCGGGCTTGCGAGTTTGGACTTCCCGTGCCGCGCCGGGCCGCAATCCCGAGTCGCTGCAACCACCGTGCCGCCGCCCGATCCCCTTCGTTCGGCACTTGGTTTGGCTAGAGGCGGCTCCGGGCAAACTGCCCTGGCCACGGTGGCGCGGACATTTTGCCCGCCGTCCGCGATCCGCCGCTGGCATGCGCTGACAACCCAGGCTGTGAACACCGTCCTCGCCGGCAAGCCCCCGCCGCACCTGCCGCCGCTGGACCTCACCCACGGCACCGCGTTTCAGCAGAGCGTCTGGGGCGCATTGCTGGAAATCGCGACCGGGCAGACCCGCAGCTACGGGCAAATCGCTGCGACCATCGGCCGGCCCAAGGCCACTCGTGCCGTCGGTACCGCGTGCGGTGCCAACCCGATCCCGCTGTTGATTCCGTGTCACCGCGTGCTTGCCGCTGGCGGCGGGCTGGCCGGGTTCACTGGCGGACTGGAGTGGAAGCGACTGTTGTTGGAACGGGAGGGCGTGCTGCCACCGGTTCGCCCGCGCCGCGAGCCGGCCACCGACCCTGAGTGCCTGCGCAAGAATAGCTATCGAATTGTAGCGGCGCGTCTATGACCGCCGATGCGAAAGGACAAGCGCCTTGGCTCTTCTCAGTGGCATCGAATTTCGTCAATTGTTCCTCTGTCCCCTAATCATAAAGCAGGGCCAGGCTTGGATTGTCGGATTGCGAATTGACGAATTCCGGGCGGGCGTCCATGTTCACGTCCGATGTCCGCGCCCAAACATGTGCTCTTTGTTTGCACTGGAAACACCTGCCGCAGCCCGCTGGCTGAGGGGCTTCTTCGCAAGGCGCTCGGATCGCGTGGCGATTACCGCGTGAGTTCCGCCGGGGTGGCGGCGTCCTGCGGCGGCCCGGCCAGCCGGGAAACCACCGCCGTCCTCAGGAAGCGTGGGGTCGAGTTGGAGGATTTTGCCAGCCGTCCGGTATCGGCAGCCCTGCTGGAGGCGGCCACCCATGTGTTTGCGATGACCGAGAGCCAGTTGGGCACCTTGGCCAGCCGCTTTCCAGAGCATGCGGATAAACTCTATCTGGTTTGTGAATTTGCGGACATTCCCGGCCAGGGTGTCGGGATTGATGTGCCGGATCCCATTGGCATGGGCCGTGCGGCGTATGAAGACGTTGCCAGGGTTCTGGAGCACGCGATTCCAGGCATCATCGCTTTCATCGATCAGACCTGGCAAAAATGAAGTGTCCCTAAATCATTCCCAGCTTCATTTTCCCTTCCTCGGAGATCATTTCCTGATTCCACGCCGGGTCCCAGACGAGTTCAACCCGCGCCTCGTCGATGCCATCGATCATCATGACTTTCGCCTGCGCGTCGGCGGCGATGACCGGGCCCATGCCGCAACCGGGCGCGGTCAGGGTCATTTTCACCGAGGCCGTGGTCTTGCCCTCGATTTCCTCGAGGACGCAATCGTAAACGAGGCCGAGGTTGACGATATCGACAGGGATTTCCGGGTCATAAACGCTCTTGAGTTGTTGCCAAACCTGATCTTCCAAGGGCGCGTCCGTAATGCGGATGGTACTTTCCTGTTTCCGCTTTTCCTCATCAAGACTGAGGCCCAGCGCATCCATATCGCTTGAAGAAATGCGGGCCAAGCCCTGGGTGGTAGCTACGGTGAGGGTGCCGCCGAGACGTTGGGTGATGTAAACCGGAGTGCCCACCGGCAGCGTGACCGAGTCACCGCTGGGGATCTGGATGGCGGAGACTTCGCGGGTCAAAATGATTTCCTCGTGCATGCGACGGGAATAGAAACCAACTTGGCCAAGTGAGCAAGCGAGGAGTTGCTGCCGGGTGCGCGAACGATCCGCCGCCGTCCGCAAGGCGGAAACCTTCGAGCGTCAGGGCCAAGTCCTCATCCGGGCATCCGGGCAAGAAGCCCGGACCACGGAAGGGCGGGCCTGCTGCCAGTTGCCAGGCTGCGCGTGAGATCATGCCCTTTCCCCGAGTTCAGGGTGCCAGGCCGACGCCCGCTTCACTTGTCGGGTTTCAGGCTCGGCTGGCTGTAGATCTCATCAATCAGGACCGAGCCGACATACACCGCGACCGAATACCCGTAATACTCTTCGCCGCTCGCGGGATTGTTCTTGGTGCTGGATTGATTCTTGCCGTTGACCTTCTTCCGGGTGGTCACGGCGTGCTTCGGGGTGCCCTTGATGGTGACCTTGTCGCTTTTCACCGTCGCCGTCTCGAGCGGGCCAATCTTGGTTTTCAGGTTGCCTTGTTTCACCGTCACCAACTTGTGGTCGGTCATCTTGCGGGCATAGATCGCCCACTTCACGGCCACGTCATTGGCCGCTTCCTGGTCCCGGTTATCCAGCAGCACGCTGAGTTGCCGGGTTTGCTGCTTGGATCTCGCCGTGGATCCCGCGATGTCCTTGAAATCGCTGGCATTGTCCACCGTGACTTTCACCGTGATGTGTCGGGCCACCGGCTCTGCCAGCAAGGGACCGCTCAACCCACTCCAAACCAGCGCCGCAACCCACGTCCAATGCAAATGGCTTCTCATGACGGAGTTACGCTATCCCGCACGTCGGAAACCGCAAGTCCAAAATCCACAGTCCAAAATCCACCGTGGCGCACTTCATTCGTCCGCTTGGCCCGCCATCCGCTCAGGGCTCTCCCGGGAACGGATTCGCCGACCATCTCAGTTCAACCTCGGTCGGGGTGAACTTTTCGCTCGGAGTGAGCGAAGGCGGCGTTGCGGGTCCGAGCACCGCCAGGGTTCCTGCCGCAGCGAGCGTGAGGGCGATCAAGCCGGCCACCACCCACCCGCGCCCGGGACCGGCGGGCTTGACCAAGCGCCGCACGCGGGACTCCAGCGCCACCCCGCCCGCCATCGCCAACAACGGCCCGCGCGGAGCCCGCGCCTCCGTAAGATCACACAACAAGCGGGCGTAATCCCCAACCGCCACCCCGCCGCGCAACACCGCCGCATCACAGGCAAACTCGCATTGCAGGGCCAGCCGCCGCGCCATCCAGAGCACCGCCGGATTGAACCAGTTCACCGCGCAAGCCAGCTCCGCCACCCAGCGCCAGAGCGGATCGTGGCGGCGATGATGCGCGAGTTCATGGTCCAGCACCACTTGCCGGGTGCGCTCGGGCCACTCGTGCCAGGCCTCAGGCACCAACACCACCCGCCGCCACACGCCCGCCGCCACCGGCCCACGCAAGCCCACCAATTTCCGAATCTCCACCCCGCCCACCGTTGCCACCCGCTCCGAACGCGCCCGCCACCGCCCGAGTCCCCGCTGCGCCATTAGCAAGCGCAAGCCCGCCACCGCCAACCCGCTTGCCCACAGCACCCACAGCAAGTTCAGCCGCGCCAGGCCAGCCGCGCCATCGCCACCGGCCACCGTCGCGGCGGGCAGCAGCGGCAATTTCGGCAGCCAGGCGCCCAACAGCGGAAACACCGCCGCCACGGCCAGACACAGCGTCGTCAAGCGCGGATCCCGCGCCGCATCCCGCCGCCCCGCCAGCCACACCGCCGCCGCCGCAATCCCGGAAAACATCAGCATCGCACTCATCGGTTCAGGGTCATGAATCTATCAACTTGCGGATTCTATCGATCTCCTCATGGCTCAGGTGCTGGTCCTGCGGATCGAGCAACGAGGCCACCAGGTTCTCCGGTTTGCCCTCGAAAAACGTCGCCAGCAGTTGCTTGAGCGCCGTCCGCTTGGCCCGCTTCTCCGGCACCGCCGCCGTATAGACATAGCGCCGCGAGTCCTTCGCGTGATGCACCAGGCCCTTCGCCTCCAAGGTCGCCAGCATGGCCCGCACCGCCGAGTAGCCCGGCGGCTCCGGCAATTCAGCCAGCACCTCCTGCGCCGTCCCCTGCCCCAGCCGGAACAAAATGTCCATCACCTGCCGCTCCCGCCGCGAGAGTTGACCCTCTTCAAAACGCTTCATCGGCGCCAAGTTTACCCGCCTCCGAAAAAAAATCAACCGAAATGCTGGTTTTTTCGCATTTCCCGCTTGACGTCGGGGTCCCCAAATGCTGTTTTTCCAGCACAATGAAACACAACCTCATTCATTCACTGGCGGGCATCCTGGCACTGGGCGGACTTTTCTCATGCAGCACTCAGATGGGAGAGGGTCCTAACCGGCCCGCCGACGGGTCTTACAAAGAGGCACCCAGGCGGTCGGCGGACAGTGCCATCCCATGGAATGCGTCGGCCCCCGTCGCACCAGCCCCTGCGGAGCGGCCGGGCCTGGCCACCGGCTGGGGGCAGGAGCAGAATTCCCCGATCTACAGCCAGTCGTTTGTTAGGTCCGCCGCCAAGCCCGCCGGGGTGGATGCGATCTATTACAACAACCCGGCAGGGATCAAGGCGATGGCCCAGGCGCCCGAGCGGGTCAACGGCATGCAAGCGGCCGCCGGCGGCTTGGTCGAGTGGGGCATCAAGGGCCGCGCCGGGCTGCTCCCCGCCTACAAGGAATGGGGCTATGGCCGCCGCTTGGTGGCGGGAAGCGCCGACAGCACCTATTCAATCCAGGTCAAGAACCGCTCGCGCAGCACCTTGGAAGTGGTGGCCAGTGTGGACGGCCTGGATGTGATGGACGGCACCGCCGCCACCTATGCCAAACGCGGTTATCTGATCGCTCCGGGCGAGGCCCTCGCCATCGACGGCTTCCGCACCAGTCATCGCAGCGTGGCGGCGTTCAAGTTTTCCAGTGTGGCCGACTCTTATGCCAACCTCCGCCACGGCGACACCCGCAACGTCGGGGTGATCGGGCTGGCCGTGTTCTCCCAAAAGGGCGTGAGCCCATGGACCTGGATGCCCGACGAAGTGAATCGCCGCACCACCGCCCAGCCCTTCGCCGTGCCGCCGCGCTCAGCCGGTGGCAGGTCGGTGCAATTCTGAAACGGAGAGGGAAGCGATTGCCGGATTGTCACCGAAGGACGCCACGAGGATTGGATTGCACCTGTCCCCATGGCGTTGTTCTGAGGTGCATTTAGGGCAATGGATGTCAGTGTCCATGAGTTGTTCGATGACGTCCTATTCCGCCCATAATGCTGTCAGAGGCACAAGCCACAAATCGTCGCCAAAGGGAACCAACTGGTCGCCGGTGTAGAGAACGATGCCGGCGATGAACTTCCTACCCAGTTGATCGCGCAACTCCTGCAGCGCGGCGAAATCAGCCGTGCCCACGGTGGCGCACGCCTTGATTTCCACCCCGGCCACCGAGCCGTCGGGTTTTTCTAGCAGCACATCCACTTCCGCGCCGGCCGCCGTGCGGAAATGATAGAGGGTGGTGCGCGGATCGGCCCAGGAAAGCTGCTTGCGGAGTTCGCCGACCACGAAGGTCTCCAGCATCCGCCCCAGCAAGGAACGATCGTCGGTGAGCCGTTTGGCGTCGGTGCCGAGCAGGTGGCAGGCCAGCCCGGTGTCCACCAGATGCAGTTTGGCGGCTTTGACCAGGCGTTTGCCTAGATTGGGTGACCATGCCGGCAGACGATGAACGAGGAAGACGGTCTCTAACAAGGCCAGATAGCGAGTCAACGTCGTGTGCGGCAGGCCGGCGTCGCGGCTCACGTCCGCGAGGTTCAGCAAACCGGAGGAGCGGGCGGCCAGCAGCTTGAGCAGGTTCGGCAAGGCGTGCAATCCATCGACCCGCGCCAGATCGCGCACGTCCCGTTGCAGGATCGTGGAAATGTAGGAGGCAAACCACGCCCCCCGGCGATCATCGTCACTGCGCTGGATGGCTTCCGGGTAACCGCCCCGAACCAATCGAACCGCCAGATCGTCATTCGTGGAGATGGGTTTCGCCTTGGCAAGGGTGCCGTCAAACAGGCGCTTCACGAACCCCTCGCGTCGGCCGTTCAGTTCGCCCGCCGAAAACGGAAACAACGGAATGACTTCCATGCGGCCGGCCAAGGACTCGGAAAGACGCGGCAAGGTCAGCACGTTGGCCGAACCGGTGAGCAGAAAATTGCCGGGGCGGCGATCCTTGTCCACCGCCAGCTTGATCGCCGGAAACAAGTCCGGCGCCTTCTGAATCTCATCAATCACGACCGGGCCGCTGAGATTGCGGATGAACCCGGACGGATCGCCGGCGGCGAGCGCCAGCGTGGCGGCATCATCCAAGGTGAAATACCGGACTCCGGGCGTGGTCGCCAACTCTTGCGCCAGCGTGGTTTTGCCCGTCTGTCGCGCCCCGTTGAGCAGCACGACCGGGGTGTCGCCCATCGCCCGCCGGACGGAATCCTGAATGTTGCGCCGAACCATGGCCGAATATTCACCAGTTCGTGGGGAATTTGCAAGGACTTAATGTGAGGATCCGCCCGCAGTGCAAATCCCCGGGCCGGTGATCGAGAAGTCGAGGTCTTCCGAGAACGGGAGGATGGAGTATGGAAACCGCAACGCCGTACCACATTTGCGCCGCCCGGGCCGGTAGGGCGGGACGGCCTCGGCCCGCCGACGTGTCGCCAGCGGCACGTGATGTGAAGGAAATCGGGAGCGCATCATAGGAACGGGTTCTGCTTTTCAGGTCCTGCCATGTTGATGCGCACCCGGCAAAGTCGTTTGATGTAGGCTTCGTCTTCAGAGTCAATCTCGCTCTGGAGTTGGCAATCGCAAAAATCGAAGTCGAGGTGCTCATGAGCTTTCCATGCAGTCATGAGGTGGTAGCGATGAATATCCGTGCTGCTGAAACCGACGAAAGTACGAGGAAGGCTCATGTTTTTGAATATGGTTAGGAGATTGGGATGTGGCAGATGTTTGCTATTCAGTCGATGGGTTGCGGTTCCGCACCCAGCCAGGCGGGGATGGCGTCGAGAGCGTCGAGGAGATGGAGAGCGGTGGGGTCGAGAGGGCAGAGGGTGGACGAGATGAATTGAGGATTTGGCGGTTGTCAATCATGGCCATGGGATGTCGAGATGAACAGGCGGCTGCACGCGCCATTCGGGAAATGGGTCGAGGGCGGATAACTTGTAGCGGTCGTTCAGCGCGGCGACGAGGGCGGTGAGGTATTCTGCGGGATGCTCGCCGAGTTTCGGTTTCAAAAACTCGATGAAGTAGGCGATGTCCCACGGGACAGCCACGTCGCAGGCCACGGGAAGTTCCGGGCCGGTAAGGAGGGTTTTGAGCTGGCCGAGGAAGGGCGTGTCCGGTTGCGATTCGAGCAGGGCGATGAGGGGGCGGAGGAAGGCGATGCGCGGCGTGGTGATGGCTTGGGGCGAAGCGTTCAGACGCCAGTTCGCGGCGAGAATCTGGCGGGCTTCCTCCAGCTTGCAGAGCATGATGAGGGTGAGCACCAGATTGTTGCGGCGATGGATGGTGAGCGGATGGATTTCTCCGAGCAGCTTGATGCTGGCCGTGGCCACCCGACGGTCAAACGGCTCTGCTTCGGCAACGAAACCCGCATTGCGTAGGCCGTAAGCGTGATTGTTGAGCGTGCTGATGAAGTCTGGGTTGTCGTCTCGCTCCCGTGATGCAAGAACCCGTTCTTGGAGTTGAATTGCTTCGTTGGCACGGTCGGTCTTTAGCAATAAAGTAGCCGTTACTATTCAGGTCCCCCGGTTGGCTGCTTTTCAAAGATATTTCGGAAATCCGTATTTTTTTTGTTGCGCGACGCCGATAAGTCTGATGATTTGGCGGTGTCACCCGCTCGAATTTCCCGAACATCACAACTAATGGCTC
>JAPLUI010000441.1 GCA_026397725.1 Verrucomicrobiota bacterium
TCGTGCTGGTCGCCGAAGTGACCGTCGTCGATGTGCTGTCGGTCGCTGTGGCGAAGAGGGTATGTGACCCGGGGGGCAACACGCCGAGGTCCACGGTCACCGTGGTCGGGGCGTCGTTGGTCGTCGAGACCAGATTGGAGTTCAGGTAGAATTTCACCGTGCAAGGCGGCGTGCTGCTGAAAACCGAGGCCGTCGCGGAAACCGAAGTCATGGAGTTGAAGATCCGGCCGTCGGCCGGGCTCGCGAGCTTGATCGAATAGGTGCCCGGGTCATAAGGGTACCTGACGATGACGATGCCCGAGCCGCCGGCCGAACCCGACGCGGTGACAGTAGCGCTTCGGCATCCGCCCCCACCGCCCCCGGTGCCATTCGTACCCGCCGTCTGATTGGTGTTCACGCCATTGTCTCCGCCGTGTCCGCCGTCACCCAGGCCGCCAGCCCCCCCTGTTTTGGAAGTATCACCACCACCGCCGCCGCCGCCGGCATAGTAGGTGGCTACGCCGGAAATGGATGACTGCAGACCATCGCCTCCGTTCCCGCCGCTGCTGCCGGATGAGGCTCCGCCCAACGCCCAGGCACCGCCGCCGCCGCCTCCGTTAGCGCCGCCAGCGCTCCCGGATCCCCCGTCGCTACCCTGCCCGGATGTTCCCGTCCCGCCACCAGGATTGGACCCGCCGCCCGACCCGCCCCCGCCGCTACCACCCGCGCCATTGTAGCTACCGGAATAGGTCCGCCCCCCGCCGCCACCGATGGCTGTAATCGTCCCGAAGGCCGAATTGGAACCAGGACTGCCAGCCTTCAGATTTTCGTCACTCGAGTTGGCACCCGCTCCACCCGCGCCTACGGTGACGCTGGTGCTGCCGCTGCTGACAGCGTAACCGCTGCTGGAAATGAAACCGCCCGCGCCGCCACCGCCGCCATGCCTCATGCCGCCGCCGCCACCTCCGGCCACCACCAGCACGTCGGTGGTGACATCGACCGGGACGGTCAGCGTGTCGCTGCTGGTGAATGTGTGGACCACATAGCCACCGGGATAGGGCGTAGCGGCGGGATTGGCCCCGCTGGAATCCGTGTAGGTGACCGTTCCGCCGGTGCCGGTGTTGTCCTCCGCCTGGGCGGAGGGCTTTGTTTCGTTTGGTTGTTTTCATGGTGGAGATAGTGGATTGGAGGTCAGAGGTCAGAGGAAGAAGAAGAGGAGAGTTATCAGTTATCAGAGGAAGAGGCTGGAAGGACGGTGTTGGGGGGGTGGTTGCGGGCGGTTTTTGGTGGTGGCCGACTGGTGCCGCCCGGCGTCGGGAAGACGGGAAGGCGGCCAATCCGGGGGACACGCTATCCCCCACCCCGCAACCCGTCAAAAAAATCTATCTTCAGTATCTACCCTCATTTGTGATACAGACTGGGGTGTTTTCGGGAGGGCACGGCTCATTCGTGGTGGACCGGCAATGACACCTCGCCCTCGGGGGAAGGGCGTGGCGGCCTCGCCGCGCCCACTTGTCCGCCCGCATGGGCGGGGGCAAGGCGCGGCGCATCGCCCACTTGTCCGCCCGCATGGGCGGGGGCATGGAGCGGCGCATGGACCGGGAATGACCCCTCGCCCTCGGGGGTAAAGTGGGACCAGCGAGGCCGCTGGTCCCTACCGGCCGCTGGTCCCTACCGTTTTTTCCGGTCACGGGCCCGTCACCTTGAGGCGGACGAATTTCTTCGCACCGAGTGGTGACGGGAAGGTGTATTTCACTTCGTTGCCGGTGATGGTGACTTTGCCACCACGCACTTCGGGCGCCCAGTCACCTGTGAGAGCCTCGGACGTTTCCACGACGAAGTCGGTGCCGTAGGTGCCGGGGTAATCGGTGGCCTTGGTCCAGGTGATGCTGAGGGTGCCATCCAAGGCCTTGTTTACGCCGGGCAGCGGGGTGAAGCCGGTGGTGTTGGTGTTGCCGCCGAGGAAGTACTCGATGCCGTTGGGCACGCCGTCGTGGTCATGGTCGCCGTCGAGCCCTTGGGAGGTGCCGTTGGTCGTTTGCCATGAGGCGAAGCCGCCGGCGGTGTCAAAAGCAACGGCGGAGAACTTTCCGCTGGTGCTCGTGCTCGCTGTCGCAGTCAATGTTAAGGTGTCGCCTGCTTGAAAACCCTTCATCTCAAAGAAATACATCCCGACTAGCGTGGTGGTATTGGTAATGCTGGCGGTCGCTCCCCCGGGACCCGTGACCGTTAGGGTTCCGGGGCCCTCACCATCGTGTGTACTGAGCACCGAAAACACGAAATCCTGAGCGCTGGTGATCGTGAAGGTTACCGTAGGGTTATTGTAGCCTGTAGGTGGAGCGGTCAGGTCGGCGACGGTCAGACCAATCGGC